>NZ_PZJK01000006.1:0-223 GCF_003206675.1 Salinicola sp. RZ23 | reverse complement strand
GAGTCGTGACGTCACCTTCAGCTACACCGCCACCGATAACAACGGCGGCGTCAGTGCCCCGCAGACGGTCACTATCACGGTCACAGGCACCAATGACCTGCCAGTCGCCAAGACCGACACCCAGAGCACGGGTGAAAATCAGGTACTCGAAGGTAATGTCCCGGCGGCCACCGATGTCGATGGCACGGTGGAGAGCTACCAGCTCGCGTCTGGCGTGGGTCAG
>NZ_PZJK01000005.1:0-232897 GCF_003206675.1 Salinicola sp. RZ23 | reverse complement strand
TGATGAACCTTTTTTATGCGCGCCGTTTTGATGGGCGCCGCTGTCATCGGCCCTCTTGAATCGGCCCTCTTGAGATAGGAGCGTCGATTCCGGTGGGGCTATAGAGAGGCGTCTGTAAAAGGGGCGTCTATAGGTGGACGTTTATAGAAAGACGCCGCCAGAATCCAGCCGCTTCAGCTCTCGCCGATATCCTCGTTCCAGACCTCCGGGTGAGCATCGATGAAACTCGCCATCAGCTCGCGACACGTGGCGTCGTCGAGCACCTCGACGCTGACACCGCGCTCGCGCAGCAGCGCCTCCTCGCCGAGGAAGGTGCGGTTCTCCCCCACCACCACCCGCGGAATGCCATAGAGCAGGATCGCCCCGCTGCACATCGCGCAGGGTGACAGTGTGGTGTAGAGCACACTCTCGCGATAGACACTGGCGGGCTGTCGGCCGGCGTTCTCCAGCGCATCCATTTCGCCGTGCAGCACGGCGCTGCCGCGCTGCTGACGCTGATTGTGGCCACGACCGATGATTCGGCCGTCGTGCACCAGCACCGAACCGATCGGCACGCCCCCTTGTTCCAGACCTTGGCGTGCCTGTTCGATGGCCGCCTGCATGAAGCTATCCACGTCGTGTTCTCCTGACAGCTGTAATAATAACCGCGACCTCGCGTCCGCTCAGCGGGTGTCGCTCAGCAGCGGGCAGCGTGACGGCACCACCAGCGGCAGCGCCTCACTCTCCAGCGAGGCGCGGAAACGGCGATAGCGGCGCGGCTCGCCGTCGAGATTGAGCGGAAAGGCACCGTCGCTATCGAACTCCACCCACGGCACCCGCAGATAGCGCACGAACTGACCGTCGTTGGGCAGGTTTTCCAGCTCATCGATGATGCGCTTGAGTTCGCCGAGCGAATTGAAATGGCGTACGAACAGCAGCTCCAGCAGGCCATCGTCGATCCGGGCCGAGGGCGCCAGCCGCTGACCGCCGCCGGCCTGGGCGCCGTTGCCGATCGCCAGCATGAACAACGGTACCCGCGCCTCACCCTCGGGCCAGCGCAGATGCCCCTCGAACGGCTGGTAGTTCCACGCCTTGAGCATCCCCATCAGCGAGTAGGCCCCGCCGCCGAGCAGGCGTTTGAGCCCGACCGGGGTCGAGGTGGTGATCTCGGCACCGAAGCCCCCGGAAGCGACGTTGATGAACGCCTCGTCGTCGAGCATGCCGACATCCACGCGCCGGGTATCGCCGGTCAAGGCCAGCTCGAGCGCGGCCGCCGGGGTCATCGGCAGTTCGAGACCGTGGGCGAAGTCGTTGGCGCTGCCCAGCGGCAGGATACCCAGCGCCGGACGCTGCTCGGCCGGATGGCGCATCAGCCCGGCGACCGTCTCGTTGATCGAGCCATCGCCGCCGCCGGCGATCACCCGGGCGGCGCCCGCCGCTACCGCCTCGTCGACCAGGCGGGTGCCGTCACCGCCCTCCCAGGTAACGCGCACCGCCAGGTCGTGCCCCCGCTCGCGCAGATGCGTCACCGCGCTGCGAATGTCCGGCTGCTGCGCGGACTTGCCGTTGATTATCAACCACGTAGTGCCCTCGCCATGACTGGCCATACCGATCGAATCCTTTCCTTGGGGCCGACGCTTGCGCCGCGCCTTGATCTTCCGCTGTCACTGGGATGCAGTCTAGGCCTTGTCCGCAAAACTGCCTTCGCTCGCCGACTTTTCGTACAAAGTCTAGCAGCCCGCCGCCCCGGCGGCGGCTCGCCTCGAATGCGCTCGGCCGCCTTCAGCCCCAGCGCCGCGCCAGGCCCCACAGCAACAGCCCACCACCGGTGCACAGCGCGGTGAGCGTGAACTGGGGTGCCAGCGGCGTCATCAAGGCCAGGGTGGCGACGATGGCACCGCCGCCCAGCTGGATCGCCCCGAGCAGCGCCGCGGCGGTGCCGGCGCGCTCGGGAAACGGCTCCAGCGCCAGGCTCGCAGCGGAACCCAGTATCATCGAGAAACCCACCGAGAGTAGCGCCACCGGTGCCATGAAAGTGGCCACCGAGAGCGGCACGCCCAGGTAGAGCGCGGAGACCAGCACGCCCCCGCCAACCACCACTACCAGCCCGCGTTTTACCGTGGCCCGACGCCCCCAGCGATGCATCAGGCGTGGTACGAAAAAGAATGCCAGGGTGCTCACCAGCGCGTTGGCGCCGAACCAGAGACTGAACACCCACTCGGGCTGCCCCAGCCGATCCATCACGATCACCGGGGCGGCCGAAACATAGACCAGTATCGCCGCCATCATCGTGCTCACCACCAGCGCATAATAGAGGAAGCGCGGGTGCCCCAGCACCGGACGATAGCGTGACCAGCGGTAGAGCCGGCGCTCGATGGGCGTATCGGCCGGCCGCGTCTCGCCGAAGCGCCACCAGGCACCGAGACAGAGCAGCGCGGCAAAGGCCATCATGAAAGCGAAGTTGCTGCGCCAGCCGAAAGCCACGGTGAGCGCGCCACCGATCACCGGGGCGAGCGAGGGTACCAGCGTCAGCGAGCCATTGAGATAGCTGTAGAGCTTGGCCCCGGTCTCCGGCGGATAGCTGTCGCGCACCGCGGCGAAAGCCACCGTGACCGTGGCGCAGGCGCCCAGCCCCTGCAATACGCGGGCGGCATAGAGCCACTCCAGGGTTGCGGCACTCAGCCCCATCAGCGCCCCGGCGAAGTAGGTCAGGGAACCGCCGAGCAGCACCGGCCGGCGGCCGAAGCGGTCGGCCAGCGGTCCTACCAGTACCTGCCCGACACCCGCGCTGAGCAGGAACAGGGTGATGGTCACCTGGAGCGCCGCGAACGGACGCTCGAACTCGCGCGCCATCGCGGTCAGGGCAGGCAGATAGATATCGATGGCCAGGGGCGACAGCATGACTGCGCCCATCAGTACCCAAAACGGCGGACGTCCTCTGCCCTGCATCGCAACCTCGTCATCCCGGCAAGAGCGCCCACTCTAGCGACTGGCACGAGGATGACAAGCATTCTCGTCACCGCCGGACAGCGACAGGGTGGACGCCATGCACGGCGGTCAGCCATCGCCGGCAGGTGTCAGCTGGAACTCGCGCAACGCCGACAGCCCGCGCAGATGCGCGGCCAGTGGCCCCAGGTGGCCCCGATGGTGAGTGCGCAGCAGCAGGCGATACTCGAACTGGGCGCCATCGTCACGGGTGTGGTAGCTCAGGCTCTCGACATGCAGGCCGTAACCCTGGACCAGCGCCAGGATGTCACCCTCACCGGGCACCTCGGCGCTGGCGTAGCGCAGCGTGCAGCGGGCATAGAGCCTGCCGGGCAGACGCGCCTCGACCCGACGAAACAGCGACAGCGTCAGCAGCGTGATCAATGTGGCGGCAATCCCAGGGAACAGAAAACCGATGCCGTAGAGAATACCCAGCGCCGAGGTCATCCAGATCGAGGCGGCGGTGGTCAGCCCGCGCACGGTCAACCCCTCCTTGAAAATCACCCCCGCGCCGAGAAAGCCGATCCCGGTCATGATGCCCTGGGCCATGCGCGTAGGGTCGGTGCGCACGGTGGCCTCGGGCACCGCGTCCCCCAGCCACTGCCACTGGTAGACCGTCACCATCATCAGCAGCGCCGAGGCCACGCACACCAGGGCATGCGTGCGAAACCCCGCCGGGCGGCCATGGAAGGTGCGCTCCAGGCCGATCAGGCTACCCGCCAGCCAGGCCATACCCAGATGGGTCAGAATGGTCAGGGTTGCTGCCGACATTCGTGCCTATCTCCTTGTCGCATTTACCGCTATCGTTTCAGCATCAGATACAGTCAAGCATAACCGCTGCCGCGGCCATCGCCAGATCACCGGCGGCGGCTAGGCCGTGCGGCACCGCCCATCGCTCGGAAGGATCCGACCTTGAACAAACGTCACGACTTGACCCCGCCCAGCCGCGTCCGCAATGAAGAGGAGGAGCACGACCTGCAGCTCGATGGCGAGAACCTCCCCTCGCGCGCCGCCGCGGTACACGAGAAGATCCGCGAAGAGGGCGAGAAGGAGCTCAACCGCACCGTCTCGGCGCTGGCGTGGTCGGCGGTGGCCGCCGGCCTCTCGATGAGCTTTTCGATGCTCGCCAAGGGACTGCTGCGAGCCCACCTGCCGGATACCGACGTCGGCTTCCTGGTCGAGTCGTTCGGCTACACCATCGGCTTTCTGGTGGTGATCATGGCACGCCAGCAGCTGTTCACCGAGAACACCGTCACCGCGGTACTGCCGGTGATGAGCCAGCCGCGCGTGAGCAAGTTCCTGTGTCTGCTGCGACTGTGGGGCGTGGTGCTGATCGGCAACCTGGTCGGGGTGGCGATCTCGGCCTGGGCGATACTCGCCCTGCCGATCTTCTCCGCCGAGACGCATCAGGCGTTCCTCACCCTGGGCGAGCACATCCTGGAGAACACCCCGATGCAGATGTTCGCCAAGGGCATCGTCGCCGGCTGGATGATCGCCACCATGGTGTGGCTGCTGCCCAGCGCCGGCAGCGCCAAGATCTGGGTGATCCTGATCGTGACCTATCTGGTGGCGATCGGCGAGTTCACCCATATCATCGTCGGCTCCACCGAGGTGATGTATCTGGTCTTCTCCGGCCACGCCAGCTGGTCCGAGTACCTCTTCCACTTCGGCCTGCCGACGCTGCTGGGCAACGTCTTCGGCGGCACCTTCATCTTCGCGCTGATCAGTCATGCGCAGATCCGCAGCGACGGCGAACGCTAGGCGCTGTCAGGCAAGCACTACGCTCGCCTGACGCGGTTTTCTCCGGCCGCGCTCAAGCCGAGCGCGTGCCCGCCGATACTCTCCGAGAGCCACACACATAAAGACGCCCCGGCGATCGGACAGGAACTCTCTACACATGTCATGGAAACCTTGGGTGCTGCTCTGCGGCCTGCCACTGCTGAGCGGCTGCTTCGGCGTCAACACCTCCCAGGCCCCGCTGGCCACCACCTACCCGGCGACCACCCAGCAGCGCATGCAGGCCGCCTATCACTGGGAGGTGCTGGCGCAGCACGAGGCCAAGGCCATCATGGCCGACCGCAGGCTCGACCGGCGCGCGCTCTACATCAAGCCCCCCGAGACCGAAACCGCCTTCAGCCGCGGCTTTCGCTCGCTGCTGACCAGCGAGCTGGTGAAACAGGGCGCCACGGTCAGAACCTCCGATCTCGGCGCGGCCACCGTCACCTTCGACGTTCAGGTCGTGGCGCACCAGGATCGCCAGCCGATCCGCCCACCCCAGGGCGCACTGACCGCGCTGGCGGCAGGCATCGCGGTGGCGACGATTCCGTTCAACCACTGGCGTGAGCCGGCGCTGGCACTGATCCCGGCTGCCGGGCTGGTCGACCTGTTCAGCGGCAGCTGGACCTCGGAGAGCGACGAGGAGGTGATCATCACGGTTCAGGCCGACGAGTATCAGACCCTGCTCTACTCCTCCTCCAATCTCTACTACATCAACCCCGGCGATAGCGGCCAGTACGGCCGTGCGCCGGCCGCCTCCACCGAACGGGGCCAGCTCAAGGTATCGTCGCAATGGTAAAGCGCAGCAGAGAGAGTTCCGCCATGTCCGTATCTTCCTGCGCTCGGCTTGTGCTGCTCATGCTGCTGCTGGCCGCACTGGCAGGCTGCTCGATGCTCGACCCCAACGGCCGTCCACATCAGCCGACCACCCTGGAGCGGGTCGACGCGGCGGCCAAGGCGCTGATCGAGAATAGCCGGGGGCGGCTCGATGACACTGCCCCGCTGGTCGCCACCACTTTCGTCGATGTCGACCACCTCGGCCAATCCTCGACCCTGGGTCGCACCCTGAGCGAAATGTTCGTCTCGCGGCTGGTCGAATCGGGCCAGAAGGTGATCGAGGTCAAGCTGCGCAACAGCCTCTACATCGAAGAGAACACCGGCGAGCTGATCCTGTCGCGCAACGTGCAGCGACTGAGTCAGGATTACGACGCCAACGCGGTGCTGGTGGGCACCTACGCCCAGGCCCAGGACCGGCTGTTCATCAATGCCCGGGTGGTGCGTATCGCCGATCGCGCCATCCTCGGCGCAACCAGCTTCGAACTGCCGCTCAACAACGATCTGCGTACGCTGCTGCCCCCCAGCTATCCCTGAATCAGGCCGATAGCACCAGGATGGCAAACGCAGAAGGGCGCCCCTGGGGGCGCCCTTCTCGTCTTGCGTCGCGGATGTCGGCCTCGAATTCAGTCGACGGTGGTCACGCCGGCGTCGGCCATCTGCGGCGCCCGCTGCGCCTCGGCCAGATTGATCCCGGAGAGGATCGCCTTGAGCGAGGCACTGACGGTATCGCTGTCTTCTGCCACCGCGCAGATGCGCTGGCCGCCGACATTGAGCTGGACGAAGGCGATGGCGTTGGCGTCACTGTCACCGCCCAGCGAGTGCTCGCTGTAGTCGACGATTCCCACGCTGGTGCCGGTATGACGCTGCCAGGCATCGGTGAAGGAGGACATCGCACCGTTGCCCTTGCCCGACAGGCGCAGGGTCTCGGCACCCTGCCACAGGGTCACCTCGATGCCCTCCTCCTGCCCCTTGGAGAGGCGGTAGTCGGCCAGCGACAGCGGCGCTTCGCGCTGGAAGTTGTCGAACATCACCTGACGAATGATCTCGCTGGAGAGTTCGCTGGCGCGCACCTCGCTCTCCTTTTGCACGTGAGGTGCCAGCGCCAGCATCATCCAGCGCGGCAGGCTGATGCCATAGTCGCGCTCGAGCAGGAACGCCATGCCGCCCTTGCCGGACTGACTGTTGACGCGGATCACCGCCTGGTAGTCGCGGCCGATGTCGCGCGGATCGATGGGCAGATAGGCTACCTGCCACGGCTCATCGGAACGCTGCTTCTTGAGCGACTTGCGGATGGCGTCCTGGTGGCTGCCGGAGAAGGCGGTGTAGACCATCTCGCCGACCCAGGGGTGGCGCGGATGCATCGCGATACCGGTGCACTCCTGCACCACCTGGATGATCTCGTCCGGGTTGGAGAGATCGAGTTCGGGATCGATACCCTGGCTGTAGAGATTCATCGCCAGGGTGACGATATCCATGTTGCCGGTACGCTCGCCGTTGCCCAGCAGGGTCCCCTCGACGCGCTCGGCGCCCGCCAGCAGCGCGAGCTCGGCAGAGGCCGCTGCCCCACCGCGGTCGTTGTGGGTGTGCACCGAGATGATCACGCTGTCGCGATTCTTGATGTGCTGGCAGAAGTACTCGATCTGATCGGCGTGGTGGTGCGGCCCGGCGACCTCGACCGTGGTCGGCAGGTTGAGGATGCACTTGTTGTCCGGGGTCGGCTGCCAGACGTCCATCACCGCCTCGCAGATCTCCAGCGAGAAGTCGATCTCGGTGCTGGAGAAGCTCTCCGGGGTGTACTCGAAGCACCACTCGATCTCCGGATAGCGCGCAGCGTAGGTCTTGACCCAGGTCGCCCCCTGCACCGCGATATCGACGATACCTGCGCGGTCCATCTCGAACACCCGCTCGCGCTGGGTGGTGGAGGTGGAGTTGTAGAGGTGAACGATCGCCCGCCTGGCACCGACCAGCGATGCGAAGGTCTTCTCGATCAGATGTTCACGGCACTGCACCAGCACCGCGATGGTGACATCCTCGGGGATCTGATCCTCTTCGATCAGCCAGCGCACGAAGTCGTAATCCGGCTGGCTCGCCGAGGGGAAGCCGACCATCACTTCCTTGATCCCGACCTTGACGATCTGGTGCCAGAAACGCTGCTTCTGAGCCACGCTCATCGGCTCGAGCAGAGCCTGATTGCCATCGCGTAGGTCTTCGCTGACCCAGATCGGGGCGTGATCGAGATCACGATCCGGCCACTGGCGGTCGAAGGCGGGTACCCGGGGGGCCGGGCGGTACTTGCGATGATCGAAGGCAGACATGGCAACCATCCTGACGAGGTAAAAGAGCCGACGGATTGTGAGGCGCACCGTGGGGGCGAGCCCCGCTGTTGAGCCACCGCGGATCGCGGCGGAAACGGGGGCCGGACCCCGGATGCGGGAGCCGGCCCGAAGCTGCTTGTGGCAGCAGAGACAGTGTAAGGCTTTTGCGCCGACAGGACATTGCGAAGATCGATCTTTCTCGACGTCAGATGGCATAATCTGCCAACCCTGAACAAACAAGAGATAGATACTGCCGATGAAGCCGCCACAACCCCTTTCGCTCGATCGCTACGACCAACGCATTCTCGAACTGATCCAGCAGGAGGGCCGGATCAGCAACCAGGAACTGGCCGAGCGCATCGGGCTTTCGCCCTCGCCCTGCCTGCGCCGCCTGCGCGCGCTGGAGGAGAGCGGCCTGATCCTCGGCTATCGTGCCCTGGTCGACGCACGACAGCTGGGCTACCGGCTGATGGCGCTGGTGCACATCTCCATGGATCGCCACACCCCGGAGCGCTTCGCCAACTTCGAGCGCCAGGTGGCGGCACTGCCCCAGGTACAGGAGTGCCTGATGATCACCGGCCAGGAGGTCGACTACCAGCTCAAGATCCGGGTCGAGGACATGGACGGCTACCAGCAGCTTCTGCTGCAGCACATCACGCCGATCGAGGGCGTCTCCGGCGTCCACTCCAACTTCGTGCTGCGACCGGTGTTCGAAAATCGCGGCGTGCCGGTGGCGCCCTGACCCCCTATTCGGCAATCACGGCTGCCCCATTGGCGGTGACTGGCCACCTCTGCGCCGGGCATGCTGGAATGAGTTGAGCGCGTTCCCACGCGATGTACGAATTAGACCATACTCATGCATGACAACACGCGACCGATCACAACACAGGAAAATGCCATGTCTTTTCGCCGTACCCTGCTCGCCTCGCTGCTGCCGCTGGCCGCCGCCATCCTGACCCCGGCGCAGGCTCAACAGCCGAGCGCACCGCAGGTCGATACCCAGCAGTTCCAGTCCTGGGAAGTGCGCTGCCCCAAGGGCGGTGAGGGCCAGAGCTGCGTGATGAGCCAGGTGGTCAACAACCCCGACAGCAACGATCCGCTGATGCGCGCCATGGTCGGTCATCCGGCCCAGGCCGACGGCCCGGTCATGGTCTTCCTGCTGCCGCTGGGCGTGCGCCTGGCGCCGGGTATTCAACTGCAGGTGGACGACAACAAGCCGGTGGGCATGCCCTATCAGGTCTGCCTGCAGCAAGGCTGCCGCGCCAATCTGGCGCTGTCGCCACAACTGCTCGCCCAGCTCCGCGGCGGCACCAAGGCCACCGTCAGCGCCATCGCCCCGGATGGCAAGCGGCTCAACATGGATCTGTCACTGATGGGCTTCACCAGCGCCAGCCAGCGCATCGCCTCGCAGTAAAGAGCCCTCTCCCACACTCGAGATGCCAGGTCCGGCGCCGCGCGCCGGACCGATCTCGGCGGCGCCCGCCAGGGCGCCTGCCACTGGCAGGCCCGCGCTTTTACCCACCCTCTTAGACGTTGGCGCAATTGTGCCCCCTTCGAGCGCTTGATATGACTTTGTGTGCAAAAGTCATCTCACCCCGTTCCGCGCCGGCACGCCGCCAGCGCCCGAGAGATCCCCGAGAGGTTCCATGAACGTCAAGCGCACCTTGAAGCTCCTGCTCGCCGCCGCCGTGGTGGCCTCCCCGGCGGCCTGGGCGGAATATCCCGACAAGCCCATCACCCTGATCGTGCCCTGGGCCGCCGGTGGCGGCACCGATGCCACCGCACGAATCATCGCCAGCGTGCTGGAGCAGGAGCTGGGGCAGACGATCAACGTGGTCAACCGCACCGGCGGCAGCGGCGTGGTCGGCCACACCGCCATCGCCAACGCCCGCCCGGATGGCTATACCCTGGGCCTGGCCACGGTGGAGCTGGACATGATGCACTGGCAGGGGCTCACCAGCCTGACCTACCAGGACTTCACCCCGATCGGCCAGATCAACTTCGACTCGGCCAGCCTCTCGGTGGGCGAGGACTCCCCGTTCAAGGACCTCAAGGATTTCGTGGCCCAGGTCAAGTCGCACCCGGCGGGGACCTACACCGCCTCGGGCACCGGTCTCGGCGGCATCTGGCACGTGGCTCTGAACGGTTTTCTGATGGATCAGGGCATCGCCGCCGGCAAGCTGACCTGGATTCCCAGCCAGGGGTCGGCACCGGCGATGACCGAGCTCGCCTCCGGCAGCATCGACGTGGTCGCCTCCTCGCTACCGGAAGCTCGCGCCATGATCGAGGCCGGCGAGATTCGTAGCCTCGGCGTGATGACGCCGGAGCGCCTGAGCGGCTTCCCCGATATCCCCACCTTCCACGAGCAGCTGGGCAGCGACTTCAGTCTCGGCGCCTGGCGCGGCGTCGTCGGCCCCAAGGGGCTCGACGAGGCGGTGGTGAACCGGCTGGAAACGGCGCTGAAGACAGCCTATGACAGCGATGCCTACCAGAGCTTCATGGCCAAGCAGGGCTATGGTGTGGTGTGGCGTGATGCCGACGACTTCGAAACGCTGATGGCCGAGGACGATGCCAAGTTCGGCGAGATCATGAAACAGATGGGGCTGGCCCACTGACGCCACCATAATGCCACCGGCGTCGCGAGACGCCGGATCACCAAGGACCGATACGCATGCAGCTCCCGCACAATCCGTTTCAGGCCGCGCTGGATGGACAGACCCGCTATGGTTGCTGGGCCGGCTTCGGCACCGGCTATGCCACCGAGATACTCGCCACCACCGGCTTCGACTGGCTGCTGATCGATGGCGAGCACGCTCCCAATACCGTGCCCAGCATCCTGGCGCAGCTGCAGGCGGTGGCACCCTACGCCTGCGCGCCGGTGGTGCGCTGTGTCAATCACGACCCGGCGCTGCTCAAGCAGCTCCTCGATATCGGTACCCAGACGCTGATGGTGCCGATGGTCGACACCGCCGAGCAGGCCGCGCAGCTGGTCGCGGCGACCCGCTATCCGCCCCGAGGCTTCCGTGGCGTAGGCGGCGGGCTCACCCGTGCCACGCGCTGGGACGCGATTCCCGACTATCTCGCCCGGGCCCACGAGACGCTCTGCCTGATCGTTCAGGTCGAATCCCGCGCCGGGGTCGACAACGCCGCAGCGATCGCCGCCACCGAAGGTGTGGATGCGATCTTCGTCGGGCCGATCGACCTCTCCACCGGCGTCGGCCATGTCGGCAACCCCAACCATCCCGACGTCCAGGCGATGATCCGCCACACCTTGGAGGTCACCAAGGCCGCGGGCAAGGCGGCCGGCATCCTGGCGCCGGCCGAGGCGGATGCCAAGCGCTACGCCGAGTGGGGGTTCGATTTCATCGCCGTGGGTATCGATATCAGCCTGCTGCGTCAGGCAGCACTCGAGACGGTGTCGCGTTATAAAGAGGACGTCTCCCCGACGCCCTCGAGTCTGGGATATTGATGCCACGTCAGGTGAAAGATAAAACGCCCCAAAGCGAAAAAGCCCCGGCCACACAAAGTGACCGGGGCTTCGCTAAGCGAGCGTTTCTCCACAATATCGACACACTCGCGGCACGGCTTCCGGCGCCTCGGCGACCGAGGCTTTCCGCGTATCGGCGATTGCCGGCGCCGGCGACGCGCCGCACTTTATCTCTGTGCTGACTGGCACGATCGTGCCCTGTTCTGCGCGCAGGCCGATATCCCGCAGCATGTGGGCATTGAGATGGGAGAGCGCACGCCAGTCCTGCCGGCGGCGACGGGCGAGAGCCAGACGGCCCTTGAGCACATCGATGAAAGTCGTCAGTTTCATACTTGTCCACTCCGTCAGTCGGAGGCCGGACAAGTATCGCGATCATGGCGGGTAACACTTTCCACTGCGCATCGGCCGCGATACTCGTCGCGGCCGATAACGATCTGCTATCCCAGGCGCACGACGCGACGACGAACTCGATTATTGTGCTGGCGCACAGGGATCGAGAGCATCGAAAAAGTCGAGCGATGGAATAGTGTCATGATCGCGTCCAGGGAAAATGCCGAAATCGGCAGGAATGCCGGAGACTCTGAATTACACTCGCGGCCCTTCCGATTAAAATCGAGGGGCATTCAACGCGTCAATATTTTTATCGAAAAAAGCCCGATATCCGTCCAGCAGGCCAACGCATAAAAACCGCAACCCCAGGTCGCATGTCGCCAGGGTTACGGTTCGATAGCGCTGCAGGATCAGGACGGCAGGATCGCCCTTCCGTCATTCACCGTGGCAGCACTTTTACCACGATGGCGTTGGCCGTTATGGCGCGATCGGGGTCGAGACCCGGCCTGAACCGGTGACGACCCCGCCGCTCTTCAGGCGTAGGTGTTGATTTGAGTACCGACGGTACCGGTGGCGGCCAGCTTGGGTTCCGGGGCCATCGAGTCCATCAGCTGCGAGACTTGCGCGGACTGATTGTCGAGCGAGCGCTTGAGCAGCGACGCCTGCATGTCCTGATCCTGATTGAACTGCTGCAGCGCGACTCCGGCGCCGACGACAGCATTGACTGCACTATCCATAGGAGACTCCCTATTTCCTGTTCTCGAGTGAGAGGGATTACCCTCAGATCCTCTATCGGCGGCTGTCGCCCTAGGCTTTAGGCGCTAGACTTCAAGGTCCGGCGCGCCTCCCCTGAACGCGGCGATGGCCGTTCTCCCCTTTTGGAGGCTCTTGCCCGATGATTCGACTGTCACCCCGCGCGCGCCAGCGCACCCTGGGCCGCCTCGGTATGATGCTGGCCACCGCGGCGCTGCTGGCCGCCTGCCAGCCCCAGCCACAGGAGACCGCCGCCGGCCCGCGCGAGGCGCAGCGCACCTTCCACAGCGCAGAGGCTGGGGTAACGCTCGACTACCCGGCAACGCTCGAGCGTGTCGACGGCCATGCCGACACGCCGGCGATCACGGGCTACTTCGACAACGGTAGCTGGCAGCTCGACGCCTCGGCGCCGGGCGAGACCTTGATCACTCTCGCCCTGCCCGGCTCGGACGCCATCACCACCGGGCTCTGGCGCCTGGGCATCAGCCGCGACCCGGAAGCGATTCGCCAGTGCCAGCGCCTGCCCGCCAACGCCCAGCGCGCGTCGAGCCCGAGCACCCTCGATGGCCACGCGGTCGTGGTCTTCACCCAGAGCGATGCCGGCATGAATCACTTCCGCGAGGTCGAGAGCTATCGCAGCGTGATCGCGGCGACCTGCTACGCCATCGACCTGATCGTCGAGGGCAGCAACGGCGACGTCTATGATCCGCCACGCCAGCCCCCCTTCTCGCGTGAAGCAGCGCATCAGGCACTACGCGAGATCAACGCCGGCCTGCACCTGGATGGATGAGCGGCGGCGGAAAGCCGCCAGAGCCGGCGGCTGCTAAACTCGAGGCCCAGCGACACACGACGAGTGACGAATAGAGAAGCCATGAAGACCATCGGAGCGCATGTCAGCGCCGCAGGCGGCGTCGATCAGGCGGTGAGCCGCGCCACCGAGATCGGCGCCAACGCCTTCGCCCTGTTCACCAAGAACCAGCGTCAGTGGCAGGCCAAGCCGCTGGAGGCGAAGACCATCGAGGCGTTCAAACGCGCCTGCGACACCCACGGCTTCGGTCCCGGCCAGATCCTGCCCCATGACAGCTACCTGATCAATCTGGGTCACCCCGAGCCGGAGGGCCTGGCCAAGTCTCGCGCCGCCTTCCTCGACGAGTGTCAGCGCTGCGAGCAGCTGGGTCTGACACTGCTGAACTTCCACCCGGGCAGCCATCTCAACAAGATCAGCGAGTCCGACTGCCTGGCGCGGATCGCCGAGTCGATCAACCAGGCCCATGCGGCCACCGAGTTCGTCGTCGCGGTGATCGAGAACACCGCCGGCCAGGGCACCAATCTGGGATTTCGCTTCGAGCATCTGGCCGAGATCATCGACCAGGTCGAGGACAAGTCCCGGGTCGGTGCCTGCATCGACACCTGCCACGCCTTCGCCGCCGGCTACGAGTTACGCAGCGCCGCCGACGCCACCGCCATGCTCGATACCTTCGAGCGCGTGGTGGGGCGGCGCTATCTGCGTGGCATGCATCTCAACGACGCCAAGAGCACCTTCGCCAGCCGCGTCGACCGCCACCACAGTCTGGGCCAGGGCAATATCGGCAGCGAGGGCTTTGCCGCGCTGATGCGTGACCCACGCACCGACGATATCCCGCTGATTCTGGAGACCATCGAGCCGGCTATCTGGCCGCAGGAGATCCAGTGGCTGCGCGACCAGCAGCACAGCGCCTGACCCTCACGCTTTGCGCGGCGCCCGATACGCGGCGCCCCTGAATAGGATAATGACCCCATGGATGGATTCTTTCACTGGCTCGGCGATGCCATCGGTCGCGTCATCCGCAGCGTCGTCGGCCTCCTCGACAGCCTGTTCGGCGGCCTGTGGCGGGCGATGGACGGCTTCGTCGACGGCCTCACCCAGGCGCTGGGGATCAGCGACTCGGTCTTCAGCCTCGGCGTGCTGGTGATCGGCGTGCTGCTGCTGATCAGCGGCGTGCGCGCGCTGCTGCGCGGCGGCGTGGTCGGCGGTGTGATCGGCCTGCTGCTGGGGCTGCTGGTGCTTGGCTGGCTGATCCAGTGAGCCCGGCGCCGTCGGCGCCATCCTGCTGCCGGCATGCCCGATCCTGCGACGCTGTCGCCTACGGCTTGTCAGCCCGCCCCACCTCTACCACCTTGAGAGTCCAGATGCATGAGGCGGCGCCCGCGGGCGCCGCAGGACCGACAAGGAGGCGTCAAGCATGACCCAGTCAATGAAGTCATCCCACGAAGGTGTCGATCTCTACAACCAGTTCATCGACGGTGAGTGGACCACCGGCGGTGGCGAACCCCTGGACGTGCTCAACCCGGCCACCGGCGAGCTCATCGCCCGTGTCTCCCTGGCCGACGAAGCCCTGGCCAACCGTGCCCTGGAAGCGGCCCAGCGCGCCTTCCCGGCATGGTCGCGCAAGACCGCGGTGGAGCGCGCCGACCATCTCTACCGGCTGGTCGAGCTGATCCTCGAGCAGCGCCAGCGCCTGGCAAGACTGATCACCACCGAGCAGGGCAAGCCGCTGGACGAGGCCGACGCCGATGTCGGCATGTGCGCCGACCTGATTCGCTTCGCCGCCGAGAATACCCGCCGCCTCGAGGGCGACATCATCCCCGCGGACGACCCCGACGAGCAGATCTGGATCCAGAAGGTGCCCCACGGCGTGGTGGTCGGCATCACCGCCTGGAACTTCCCCGCCGCGCTGATCGGCCGCAAGCTCGGCCCGGCGCTGGCCGCGGGCAACACCATCGTGCTCAAGCCCTCGGAAGAGACCCCGCTGACCGCGCTCGAGATCGTCGAGCTGGCACGTCAGGCGGGCATTCCCCAGGGCGTGGTCAATCTGGTCAACGGCCGCGGCCGCGATATCGGCAACCAGCTGATCACCAGCCCGATCACCCAACTGGTGAGCATGACCGGCAGCGTGCGCGGCGGCCGCGAGATCAACAAGGCGGCCGCCGAGCATCTCAAGATCGTGCGTCTGGAACTGGGCGGCAAGGCGCCCTTCATCGTGCTCGACGACGCCGATCTCGACCCGGCGGTGGATGCCGCCATCGCCTCGCGCTTCGACAACTGCGGCCAGGTATGTACCTGCAACGAGCGCATGTACGTGCAGTCCGGCATCTACGACCGCTTCCTCGAACGCTTCAAGCAGCGCGTCGAGGCGCTCAAGGTGGGCAACCCGCTGACCGACGAAGACGTCGACATGGGGCCCAAGATCAACGCCGCCGAACTCGACAAGATCCACGCCATGGTCGAGCAGGCCCAGCGTGATGGCGCGCAGCTGCTCACCGGCGGTCAGCGCCTGAGCGGCGGCGACTACGACAAGGGCAACTACTACGCCCCGACCATTCTCACCGGTGTCGACAACGACATGCAGATCATGAAGGAGGAGATCTTCGGCCCCGTGGTGCCGATCATGAAGATCGACGACTTCGATCAGGCGATGGCGTATGCCAACGCCTCCGAGTATGGCCTCTCGGCCTATGTGTTCACCCAGAACGTGCGCCACCTGATGGCGCTGACCCGTGAACTCGACTTCGGCGAGATCTACGTCAACCGCGGTGCTGGCGAGTCCGTCCAGGGCTTCCACAAGGGCTACCGCAACAGCGGGCTCGGCGGCGAGGATGGCAAGTACGGGCTGGAGGCCTACGTCAAGAGCAAGACGATGTACGTCCACTACGCCTGACACCACACCCATTCGAACGAACCGCCTTCGTTCTGCCGACTCTCCCCATGACAACGGGCCGCCAGTGGCGGCCCGTTGTCGTCAGGTTTCATGCGAAAGCTGCCAGCACCCGCCGACTTTTCGGACAAACCCTGGTGGCTATTGCCGACTCAGCGAGGGCAGCACAGGGTCACGGTAGCGCCACAGGATGAACACCCCGGCGAAAACCATGACGAGTGCCACCGCCAGCAGGATCGAGCCCGTCGCCAGAAACCCCGCCGTCGTGCTCACGATCAGCCCGCCCAGCGGCTGGGACAGATTGTTGAGCATCACCACCAGCCCTGTCGTCTTGCCGAAGTCTTCCGAGGGAATCACCCGACGGCGCAGGCTGCGAATCGAGACACTGAACATCTTGTCGAAACCGACCACCAGCAAAAATCCGAGCGCATAGAGCGACGAGCTCGTCGTCACGCTCGCCATCAGGCCGCCCAGCGCCATCGCCGCATAGGCCAGCAGCCCCAGCCGGTCCGCCGGTATCAGCGATCTTGCCGTGAACAGCAACACCAAAACCGTGGCCAGCGCCCCGCCGGCCTGCAACACGCCATAGTAGATTTGATCATGGTGCTGAACGCCGGTGACAACGGCGGGCGCCGTGGCCAGTAGCGTCCCCAGCAGCAGATTGACGGCCATTGCCAGGCCGATCGAGGCCGGCAGCGCGGGGCTCAAGCGGAGATGACGACCCGCGATCAGCAGCGTCCGATATCCGTTGGCGGCATTCGGCCGCGGCGTCGGCAACGCGGGCCTGGCCAGGCGTTGCCAGCGCCAGACCGCGAGATCGCTGAGCGCGAAACCGAGCGCGATCACCACCACTACCGCCTCCCACTCGAGCCGGGCCAGCAGCGCCGCCGCCACCAGCGGCCCAAGTACCGTTCCCACCTGGTCGAACAGTTGGGCGTGGGAGACGAGCCGCTCGTAGCGAGTTGCACCGAAGGCCTGAACCAACAGCATCTCTCGCGCCATCACGCCCTGGGTCGACAATACGCCGACCAGCGCCGACAGGCCGATCAACCATGCCACATGGGGTATCGCCAGATAGCCCAGGATCGCCGCGATGCACGTTGCCATGCGCCAGCGCTGGCTAGATCGCAGCAACCGATCGTTGCGGCGACGGTCGCAGAGCTGACCGCACAGCGGAAAGGCCAGAAACCGTGGCAGGGTCTCGAAGAAGAACGCCAGCCCCGACCAGGCGACACTGCCGGTCAACCGATAGATCACCAGCGGCACCAGGAACAGCAGCATCTGGTCCGCCAGCCGCGACAGCAGCAGCGACACGAAGAACTGACGATTGGGCGATCTCATCCGTCGAGCGCTCCCCGGGGCCCGGTTGCCGGCGCCAGTCATGGGGTCGCACGCTAGGTGCGACCCGGCCCGACCGATCGACAGCCGTCTTCAGGCATCCGCCAGCGCGCGCTCCACCATCTCGTAGACATTGGGCGAGAGCTTCTCGCCGCGAATGCGTTCGAGCTCGGCCTTCATCAGCACCTGACGCTCCTCGTCGAAGCGCTGCCAGCGGGTCAGCGGGGTGATGATGCGCGCCGCGATCTCCGGATTGAGACGGTTCAGCTCGATCACCACGTCCGCCAGCAGCTTGTAGCCCTGGCCATCCAGACGGTGGAAGTTGACCCGGTTCTGGGCGAAGGCGCCGATCAGCGCGCGCACCTTGTTGGGGTTCTTGAGCGAGAACGCCGGATGCTCCATCAGGAAACGCACCCGCTCGATCACATCGGGCTGGGGACGGGTGACCTGGATGGTGAACCACTGATCCATCACCAGCGGGTCGTGGGCCCACTGCTCGCCGAACGCCTTGAGCGCCGGCTCGGCCAGATCGCTGCGATCGCTGTGGGCGAGCAGCGTCAGCGCGGCACGCACGTCGGTCATGTTGCCACTGTTCTTGAACTGCGCCTGGGTCAGGCCGATCGCCTCGTCGTCGGCGATGCTCATCAGATAGGCCAGCGCGACGTTCTTGAGCTTGCGCCGACCGATCTGCTCGGGCGTCGGCGCATAGGGCTCGTCGTTCTGGTTGTCGCGGTAGACCGCGAGGAAGGCGTCACGCAGCTGCCAGGCCAGCGACTGACGCACGAACTCGCGCGCGGCATGGATGGCGTCGACATCGACCACCGGCTGCTGCTCGGCGATATAGGCTTCCGACGGCAGCGTCAGCATCTCCGCCAGCACCGCCTGGTCGTCACCGGGCTCGTCGAGCAGGCTGCGGTAGGCCTCGACCAGGCGCACGTCCATGACCTTCTCGACCCCGTTGCGGTGCGCGGCGATGAGATCGTCCAACGCCAGCATGGTCAGGCGCTGGCCGGCATCCCAGCGGTTGAAGCCGTCACTGTCGTGGGTCAACAGGAAGGCCAGCTCCTCCCGCGAGTAGGGGTAGCGCAGCTTGACCGGGGCCGAGAAACCGCGCAGCAGCGACGGCACCGGCGCCTCCTCGACATCCTGGAAGACGAAGGTCTGTTCCGCCTCGCGCAGATGGATCACCGCATCCTTGCCCAGGGTCTCGCTACCGCCCGCGGCGTCGGCGAGCTTGAGGGTCAGATCATGCCCCGACTTGGTCCCCACCAGGCCCAGGCGGATCGGCACGTGGAGCGGCAGCTTCTCGCTCTGACCCGGGGTCGCCGGGGTACGCTGGGAGAGACGCAGATGGTACTCGCCGGTGGCGTAGTCATACTCGCCGTGGGCATCGATCTCCGGGGTGCCGGCCTGGGCGTACCAGCGCATGAACTGGTCGAGATCGAGCCCCGAGACCTCCGCCATGCAGGCGACGAAATCCTCGATGCGTACTGCCTGGCCATCGAAGCGTGCGAAGTAGAGATCACTGCCGCGGCGGAAATCCTCCCAACCGAGCAGATGGCGCAGCATGCGCACTACCTCGGCGCCCTTCTCGTAGATGGTCAGGGTGTAGAAGTTGGAGATCTCGATGTAGTGATCCGGGCGCACCGGGTGGGCGGTGGGACCGGCATCCTCGGCGAACTGGGCGGTCCGGAAGAAGGAGACGTCTTCGATACGCTTGACCGGCGCCGAGTTGACGTCGGCGGAGAAAGTCTGGTCGCGGAAGACGGTGAAGCCCTCCTTGAGCGAGAGCTGGAACCAGTCGCGGCAGGTCACCCGGTTGCCCGACCAGTTGTGGAAGTACTCGTGGGCGACGATCCCCTCGACCCGCTGGAAAGCGGCATCGGTGGCGGTCTGCGGATGGGTCAGCACCGCCGCCGAGTTGAAGATGTTAAGCCCCTTGTTCTCCATCGCGCCCATGTTGAAGTCATTGACGGCCACGATCATGAAGCGGTCGAGGTCGTACTCGCGGCCGTAGGTCTCCTCGTCCCAGCGCATCGCACGCTTGAGCGATGCCATGGCATGGTCGGTCTTGTCGAGATTCTCCGGCTCGACCCAGATCTGCAACAGCACCTCGCGGCCGCTCTGGGTGGTGAAGTGGTCTTCCACCTTCTCCAGACTGCCGGCGACCAGCGCGAACAGATAGCTCGGCTTGGGGTGCGGGTCCTCCCAGGTGACGAAGTGACGCTGGTCGGGAAGCTCGCCCTGCTCTACCGGATTGCCGTTGGAGAGCAGTACCGGCAGCGACTCGCGGTCACCGATCACCGTGGTCGAGAAGGTCGCCATCACGTCGGGGCGGTCGGGATAGAAGGTGATGCGGCGAAAGCCTTCCGGCTCGCACTGGGTGCAGTACATGCCGTTGGAGCGGTAGAGCCCCTCCAGCGCGGTGTTGGTGTCCGGCGCGATCTCCACCTCGGTATCCAGGCGGAAGCGCTCGGGCACCCGGGCGATGGTGAGGCTGTGAGCGTCGGCCTCGAACTCATCGGCCTCGAGGGGCTGACCGTCGATGGCGACCTGCTTCAGCGTCAGGCCCTCGCCGTCGAGCACCAGCGGCAGCCCCGCCTCGCGCTCCGGGTGACGCTCCAGATGCAAGCGCGCCTTCACTCGCGTCGCCGTCGGATCGAGATCGAAAGTGAGCTCGGTGTGGGTCACGCGATACGCCGGCGGCAGATAATCCTTGAGATAGGTCGCTTGCATCTCAGACATGGCAACGCTCCTGGTCGAAAAAGGCAATCCGTGAACCGATGTCGCAACCGCACATCGGCCGGGATGACACTAGACGAAAAAATGAACAGGCCCGGCACGAAAAGTCGACGCGTGAAGCCGTTTTCGTGCACAGCCTGGGGGACGCTGGCCGCGTCCCGCACTGGCCCCATTCTAACCAGTTGGACCAAGCGATATCGAATCGATGCCGTTAGCGCGGAGAAAGCCCACAGGCGAGACAGCCTCGACCGTCGCCGGTACCGGGTCATGGCGGGCGGGGCCGCAGACGATCGTCGAGTGATCAGAGAGGGCGAATGACGGCAACACATGCCGGGAGAGGAAACGAGTCGCGCCAGAGGAAACGAATGCCGAAAGAGGAGGCGAATGTCGAGGAAGATGAGAACCCCGCGCGCCGAGCGCGGCGGCAGCCTGTCAGCGGCGTTCGGAGACCGACTTCTCCTCCCACAGCTCGCGCACCGGGCACTGCAGACTCGGCAGCGGGCGCGTGACGATCCACGCCGCCAGCGCCGCCAGGCCGAGAATCAGCCCGACCTTCAGCGCCAGCAGTGACACCGTGAAGGCGATGATCACACAGGAGACCGTCAGCATGATCACGGCCATGATCTTGGCGTGCTTGGGGATGGCGCGCTCACGCTCCCAGGAGAGGATCGGCGGGCCGAAGCGCGGGTGGTGACGAATCCAGTCGGCGAACCGCGGCGAGCCCTTGGAGGCGAGCCAGACCGCCGCCAGCATGAAACAGGTGGTAGGCATGACCGGCAGGAACAGCCCGATGACGCCAAGCGCAAAGCTGATGGCAGCAAGAGTGACGAAAATGGCGTTGCGCATGCCGGACATCCCCAAGGTCGGCGAAGTCGGGGCCTCAGGGTTACGTGGGAAGCGTCGCCTTGCGAAGGCACTGCACACCCGCGGCCCGAGGCCAGATCGATCACTAGTGTAAACCAGGCCGCCCGACTCGCTCCAATCCGCCGCCATGGAAAACACCAATGCCTCTGATAGCACCGCACGAGCAGCGAGCCGTCGATGGCATCGAGATCGATACTGTCGAGATCGATACTGGGGCGCGATCAATGATGACAGCGTGGAAACACGCCATTGGCCCAGAGACGGCTAGTGCCGGCGGCGCATCGGCGTAGGCTGGAAAGCGACACCAACACCCCGACCATGCCACGCGCCGAGAGGAGCCTGCCCATGCCCACCGCCCCGATTCTCTATCTTTCCCACGGCGCTCCGGATCTGGCGCTGAGCGCCCACCCGGCCCGCGACTTCCTGCGCCAGTTGGGCCAGCGCCTGCCCCGCCCGCGTGGCGCACTGGTGATCTCCGCCCACTTCGAGACCCAGGAGCTCACCCTGGGTACGGCGCCGACGCCCGCCACCTGGCACGATTTCCACGGTTTCCCCGATGAACTCTACGCGATGCGCTATCCGGCCCGCGGGCTGCCGGAAGTCGCCGCGGCGATCGCCGAGACGCTGCGCACAGAGGACCACTCGGTCGCGCTCGACCCCGCCCGGCCCCTCGACCACGGTATCTGGTCGCCGCTGTCACTGCTGTGGCCGGACGCCGAGGTCGCGCTGATCCCGGTCAGCGTGCCGCTGGCCGTGGACACCCGCACCCAGCTCGCGCTGGGGGCGGCCCTGGCCCGCGCCGCCGCCGACCACGACCTGATGTTGATCGGCTCCGGCGCCGCCACCCACAACCTGGGCGACAGGCACCCGCGCCACGATAGGCCGGACGCCTGGGCGCGCGAATTCCAGGCTTGGGTGATCGACATCGCCGCCCGCGGCGACCTGGACAGCCTCGCCCGCTGGCACGAGCAGGCGCCGAACGCGCGCCACGCCCACCCCACACCTGAGCACTTCCTGCCGCTGCTGATGTGCCTCGGGGCCGCCGCGGGCCGGCCGCTCTCGCGCCTGCACGACAGCTTCATGTACGGCAATCTGAGCATGCTGGCGCTGGGCAGCGGTGCGCTCGCCGAGCTGACAGAGACCCACTGAGCGGCGAGCAGGGGCGGGCACTGTCCGGCGTGTTCAGTCGCGGAAGTTGTTGTACTGCAACGCCAGGTCCGGGCCGCTCTCGCCCTTGAGCAGCGCGATGGCCTGCTGCAAGTCGTCGCGCTTCTTGCCGCTGACACGCACCTTGTCGCCCTGAATGGCGGCCTGCACCTTGAGCTTGGCGTCCTTGAGCTGCTTAACGATCGCCTTGGCGTCGGCCTGCTCCAGCCCCTGCTTGAGCTTGATCTGCTGACGCGCCTTGACCCCCGAGGTCTGGGCCTCCTCGATCTCCATGCAGCGCGGATCGATGCCGCGGGCGATCAGCTTCGCGCGCAGCACGTCGATCATCTGCTGCAGCTGGAACTCGGCGTCCGCTTCCAGCGCCACGCTCTCGCCCTCCAGGGTGAAGCTGGCATCCACGCCGCGGAAGTCGAAGCGGGTCTGGATTTCACGGTTGGCCTGATCGACCGCATTGGTCGCTTCGTGACGGTCGAACTCGGAAACGATATCGAAAGACGGCATAGCTACTCCTCACCTACAAAAAAGGCGGCATGTCGTGACACGCCGGTGGTCATCAGGTCTGCGACTCGGCGGCGCTTGCCGGCGCCGCGAGATCCTTGTCCATGCGCCAGGCGGCACAGCCGTCGGCGTAGTAGTCGTCGATCCAGTGGTGGGCCATGAACCCCATGCGCCGGTAGAGCCCCATGGCGACCCGGTTGTCCGCGCGCACCTCCAGCACCAGGCGCGTGCATTCGCGCTCGCGGGCAGCGACCTCGAGTGCCTCCAGCAGCTCGCGGCCGAGGCCGCTGCCGCGTGCCTCTGGGTCGACACAGAAGGAGTAGAGTCGCGCCATGCGGCTGTTGCGCCGGAACAGCAGCGTGCCGTAGCCGATCACCTGCTCGGACTCGCTCACCGCGAGCAGCGAGAGGGCATTGGCTCGGGTCAACAAATGGGCGAGCTGGCGACGACTGAAGCGGTCGCCCTCGAAGCAGCGCTCTTCCAGGCGGAAGAGCGCATCGCGATCGGTGGCACGCCCGGGGCGGAGGGTGCGAAGCATGATGGCACTCGAATCGAAGAGAATGGGCGAACCTGGCGGGACGACGTGACGTTCGCCCCCCGGATGACACCCGCCACCTCAGGGTCGCGGGCGGCGTCCGTCGCGCCCGGGGAGACCCCGGGGCGCGGCGACGCTATGATGAAATTATTTCACGCTGGCAACGACTTGTCGCCATGACTCGCGCACCGCATGCTGAGCGCCCACCAGCGGGTCAGACGTCTCTTGGCCACATCGCCGCCCGGCCCCACCCTGCCCTCCAGCCATCGAGGAGTTTCCGATTCATGTCACGCCTGCGCATCGTCGTCGACCGGCTGGCCGACTGGCAGCCCTACTACCCTTCCGAGGATCTGATCAGCGCCGAGGACTTTCTCGCCCTGGACGCCGCCGCCAGCGCGGACGACGCCACGCACGTGATCAACCTGTGCGCCAATCTCGACTATCTCGAGACCGGCTACTACGTCTCGCTGCTGGCCCAGGCCCGAGCCCAGCGAGTGCTGCCCAGCGTCGAGACGCTCAACCAGCTCTCGCGCAAGGCACTGATCGACATGCAGCTGACCGCTCTAGACCCGCTGCTGGCGGAGCTCGACAAGCGCGGCGCCCTGGCCGGTGACAGCCTGACCCTGCGTGTCTTCTTCGGCGAGTGTCAGACGCCGGAGCTGGCCCGGCTGGCGCGGCGGCTGTTCGAGCGCCTGCCCCACCCACTGCTGGAGGCCCGTTTCGACAAGCGCCACGGCAGCTGGCGCCTGGCGCGGCTCAAGCCGCTGGCGCTGACCGCGCTCAAGAGCGGCGAAGAGGATACCTTCGCCAGCGCCCTCAACCGCCACTCGACCAAGGTATGGCGCACGCCGCGGGCGCGCCGCCGCTATCGCTTCGATCTGGCCATTCTGGTCGACCCGCAGGAGCAGTTGCCGCCGAGCAACCGCGGCGCGATCAAGCGCTTCATCCGCGCCGGCCGCCGCCTGGGCATCGATGTCAGCCTGATCACCCACCGCGACGCCGGGCGTCTGGCGGAGTTCGACGCCCTGTTCATCCGCGAGACCACACGACTCGACCACCACACCTACCGCATGGCCAAGAAGGCCGAGCACGAGGGCCTGGTGGTGATCGACGACCCGCAGTCGATCCTGCGCTGCACCAACAAAATCTACCTGCACGCCCTGCTCGGCACCCACAAGATCCCGGCCCCGCGGGGCCAGCTGCTGCACCGCAGCGATCTCGAGCGCCTCGACGACAAGCTCGCCAACCTGAGCTATCCGCTGGTGCTCAAGGTGCCGGACGGCGCCTTCTCCAAGGGGGTGGTCAAGATTCGCTCACGCGAGGAGCTGGCCGAGGAAGCCCCGCGCCTGTTCGCCTCCTCGGCGCTGCTGCTGTTGCAGGAGTGGCTGCCGACGGAGTTCGACTGGCGCATCGGCGTGCTCGACGGCCAGGTGCTGTTCGCCAGCCGCTACTACATGGCGCGGGGCCACTGGCAGATCTATGACCACTCCAGCGGCAAGACCCGCAGCGGCGGCTTCACCACCCACGACCCGTCGGAGGTGCCCGTCGCCGTGGTCAAGGCGGCGCTCCGCGCCACCAAGCTGATCGGCGACGGCCTCTATGGCGTCGATCTCAAGCAGATCGGCGATCGCGTGGTGGTGATCGAGGTCAACGACAACCCCAACCTGGACGTCGGGGTCGAGGACGTGGTGCTCAAGGATGCGCTCTACGAACGGGTGATGGCGGTCTTTCTGAAGCGCATGGAGCAACGGCTCGAGCACCGGCCGCGCCGCTGAGCGCGGCGGGCTCGCTTTTTCAGAAGGCGTTTACAGATTCGACGACCGCAGCCATCTCTGTAAACGCCCGCTCAGGCGGCGTCCACCGTGACCTGATAGCCGGCGAACTTGCGCAGGTTGATCACGCCGCTGTCGAGCATCAGATACTGCCCCTTGATGCCGGTCAGGGTGCCCTCGACCAGCGCCTGCTTGTCGAAGTTAAACGACTGGATCTTGCGCGGCCAGCTCAGCACCGGATAGTCGATCGAGACCACGTCGGGGCGTTCCAAAGTGCGGATCGCCTCGGCGCCGTGGGTCGCGCGCAGAGCGTCGAGCCCCGGCGCCACCGCGTCCAGCAGGCGGTCGCGTTCGGCCACCAGATCGAGCGGTTCGACCTCGCCCTTGAGCATGGCGCGCCAGTTGGTGCGATCGGAGACGTGCGCCTTGAACAGCGTCTCCACCAGCCCCGACTGCTGACGCGTGGCCACCTCGAGGATCGGCAGCGCCTGGATCGCGCCCTGGTCGAGCCAGCGCGTCGGCGTATTGGTTCCCCGGGTGATACCGACCTTGAGCCCGGAGGCGTTGGCCAGATAGACGATATGCGGGCGGAAACAGTGCTGCTCGCCCCACTCGGGCTCGCGACAGGTGCCCTGGAAGTAGTGGCAGGTCTCCGGGCGCACCAGACAGAGATCGCACTGGGCGAGCGTGCTGAAACAGGGGTAGCAGTAGCCCTGGCCAAAGCTCTTGCGGGTGTGCCGGCCACAGTGGACACAGTGAATCGCCCCGGCGTAGTGCAGGCGCAGCCGCTGCCCCAGCCGCGCATTGAGCGCCAGCCCCGCCTCCCCCGCCCGCAGGCGATAGTCGGCCAGTCCCGTCTCGGACAGCCGCACGTCCAGCTTGCGCAGTTGCCCGCTGACCCGGGCGTCGCCCTCGGTGAGGATCAGTTGATCCATTTGAGCGCCGCTTCCTCGGCCGTGTCGTGGCCGCCCGAGGCGCACTCGTTGCGTTCCAGATAGCCCACGCGCTGCGCCTCGGGCACCGCGTGGATCACCTCGTACTTGATCACCGCCTCCAGGCACAGCTCGGTCTGCTCGGCGCTCAGGGGGCGGCCGTCTGGCCACTTGCGCAGCTGGATCGCCTGCTTGAAGTTCTCGTACATCTCGGGGGTCATCTGCGCGACCATGCGGTCGAAGTTCATCTCGTTCATGCCTGCCTCGTCTTGGCGCCTCACGCCTGTCTCTATCCTGGGTCGCTGATTCGTGCCCGCTACCGGCCCCACCGCTGAGCCGCGGTCGCTCGCGCGGCCCGGGTCAGCCGGCGCGCCGTGTCAGCCTTGCGGCGACGGCCCCCATCAGCAACCCCGCCAGCAGCCCGCCCAGGTGGGCTTCGTTGGCGACGTTGCCGAAGCCGATCGCATCGGCCAGCCCGGTCATGGTAAAGACCATCCAGCCGAGCATGAAGACCACCAGCATCTGCGGCACGAAGTAGCCCTGCTCCGGACGCAGCCGCGACATCAGCCAGACGTAGCCGAGCAGCGCATAGTCGACGCCGGACATGCCGCCGAACAGCAGCGTGCCGGTGAAGTACTGCGCCAGGTTGGAGACCACCGCGGCGATCACCACGATCACCGCCAGCCAGCGCGAGCCCTGGAGTGCCTCGACCTGACGCCCGAAATACCACAGCCACAGCATGTTGAAGATCAGATGCATCCAGCCAAAGTGCAGCAGCGCCGGGGTGACCAGGCGCCAGATCTGCCCGCTGGCGAGGGCATCGCCCAGGGTGCCGGCGACCAGCCCCTGGCCGGAGGGGGGCACCGGCACGATGATCAGCGCGCGCAGGACCGCATCGCCGAACACGCTCATGCCGAGGAAGATCGCCACGCACAGTGCGATCAGCCCCGCCGCCAGCGGCGCCTGTCCGAACGCCTGGCCGGTGACACTGGGGCGCCGTCGGCGCGGCGCGGCAGCGGCTTCGGCGAGATCGCCGCGCTGCCAGCGCTCGATCAGCCGCACCGCCTCGTCACGCTGCTCGGGGTCGGCCAGCCACAGAATCTGCTGATCCTCCTGCTGGGTGAAGCGGTGCCCGATATGCTGCTGCCACAGCGCCTGACGCAGGGGACGCGTATCCAGATCGCGGGGCATGGCGAGAAGTCTGTACATGCAACCTTCCGAACCACGGGTGGGGGGAGTCATACACCGCGCCCTGGGGCCGGCGCAGAGCGCCATTCTACCCTGCCCGAGATGATCTGGGGATGAATGCCGCCGCGGACAACGCTCGTCGACGTATCGCGCAGGCCGAAGACATGCCCCGCCGAGGTCAGCACCGGGGTCAGACGGGAGGCGTAGGGTACAAAAAGAAAAATCCGGCGGGAGGGCCGCCGGATAAGAGCAAGGGATCATTCAAGGGAACACTTACTCAGAGTGGTGGCGCCGGCGGGAGTTCCCCGGGTGGGGCAAAAAAATGCGATTTTTCTCCCCATGCCGCGCGCAGGCGCCCAAAAAACCCAGGAAAATCAACCGTCAGCCCCACCGAAGGAGTCGCAAAAAAATCGCAGAGAAAGGGACGACACCTCACCGCAAGCCGTGATCGCAAACAGCGGCCCAGGCTTCGACTGAAAAGCCGGCGAGAGACGGCAGCTGTCGTGCAACGCCTAATCGGCGATACCTTCGCGCGCAACATCCACCCACACGAAGCGATCGGCATCGAGCTGCCTCTCGCCATCCCAGCGGTAGGCCACCAGCCGCCCGTATTTCACCGCGCTGTAGTCGAGGCAGGCGATGTTGGCGCGTGGCAGCGCCGGCACGCCCTTGCACCAGTAGTGGCCGACGAACAGCGGCGGCGCCGACTCCGGGTACCAGGTCAGACGATCGCGCTCGGCGTCGCTGAGCGCTCGGTCCTCGAGCCCATCGGGCAGATTGTCCGGCTGGAACACCACGTCGCCATAGGTGGCCGGCTCGCGACACCAGAAGTGGGTGCGGAAGGCGCGACGGGTGAAGCCATCTCCCGAGCGGATCTCCACTCCCGGCGGTAGCGGCATCTGGGTACCGCGGGTGAGCCGGTCCATCACCCGCTGGGCGAAGGTGCCGGGCTGGGTCGACTCGATCAGGAAATCGCGATCGATGCGGCCGTCGGGGCAGCGCGCCAGGAAGGCGTCGATCAGCGCCTCGTCCCAGCAGGCGTGCACCACCCGCATGCCGTCGAGTTCGAGACACAGCGGCATGTCGAGAAACCACTCGAGGCAGCGCTCCCACTCCAGCGGATGCTGGTGGTACTGGGCCAGGGTACGCTCGATGATGCGGTTGTTGCGGGGCGAGTGAGAACGCAGCCACGCCTGGGTACTCCCCGGCGGTGACGGGTGGCAGTAGGCCAGTGCGTTGTACTCGTGATTGCCCATCACGATGTGCGCCTCGCCGGCCTCGACCATGCGCTTGGCCACCGATACCGCCAGCCGGATCCGCGGCCCGCGATCGATCAGATCACCCAGAAACACCACCCGGCGGCGCGGATGGCGGTAGACACCGGCTTCCTCGCGGTAACCCAGCTTCTCCAGCAGCCGCACCAGGGTGCGGCCGCAGCCGTGCACGTCGCCGATCAGATCGTAGCCGTCCACCGCGTCGCCCAGTGCCATGTCAGTCTCCCAGCCTGCTGCTCCACCCCAGCTTCGAGCGGCACGCCTCGAAGAAGCTGTGCCCGCGCGGGTGGATCAGGGTCAGGCGCTCGGCCTTGCGGCGCACATAGAGAATGTCACCGGGCTTGCACACCACACGGGTCTGGCCGTCACAGCTGACATGCGGGTAGGCCTGGTTGATATCACCGATATGCACCCGAATCTCGCTTGCCGCGTCGATCACGATCGGCCGGCTCGAGAGGGTGTGCGGGAACATCGGCACCAGGGTGATCGCCTCCAGCCCCGGGTGGACGATGGGGCCTCCGCCGGAGAGCGCATAGGCGGTGGAGCCGGTGGGCGTGGCCATGATCAGGCCGTCGGAGCGCTGGGAGTAGACGAAGCGGTCATCGATGAACAGTTCGAACTCGATCATCCGCGCCGCCTTGCCCGGGTGCACCACCACGTCGTTGAGACTGGTGCCGGCGCCGATCAGACGCTCGCCGCGATAGAGTTCGGCGTCGAGCAGGAAGCGCCGTTCGCTGTCGTACTGGCCGTCGAGCACCTCGGCCACCTTCTGCTCGACCTCGTCGGGGGAGATGTCGGTGAGAAAGCCGAGCCGCCCGCGATTGATCCCGAGCACCGGCGTGGCGCTGGTGCACAGGGCCCGGGCCGCGCCCAGCAGGCTGCCGTCACCGCCGACCACGATCACCAGGTCGCACAGGGTGCCCAGCTCGCGCCGCCGCGCCTCGCGCTGGCCGTGGGCCTCCAGCAGCGCTGCCGTGCGATCCTCGATCACGATCTCGCAGTCGCGGCGCTCGAGAAAGATCAGCAGACGCTTGAGGGTCTCGACGACCTTGTCGCTGCCCAGGCGGCCGATCAGGCCGATGGTGTTGAACGCACTCATGCAACGGATCTCTGACGGCGTATCGGCCGGCCATTATGGGGGCTGCCCGAAGAGGCGGCAAACCGCACGCCCTTCGGATGCCGCCAACCCGGCGGCGTGCGTAAAAAAACGAACATGGCGACGCCCGACACGTTAAAATTGCCTACCCTGTCGACAGGGACCACCACGCCTATCGACGGGGTACCGTCCCCACAAGGGAAGACCGCAAGGGAAATCCGCAGAGGGAACACCTCAGGGAAGGCAGGGCGCGTTCCGTCATCGCCTTTATCGGTGCGTCGCCACGCTCAGCGGCCACGCCGCCGTTCGGCAAGGCGCGCCTGACTTCGCCATACAGGGAGATAGGGCAACATGCCATCATCGCAATCCAAACCACTCGGCGCCATCGTGCTGCTGCTGGCCTCGCTCGTCGGCGCGGCAGTCGCCGGTTACGCCTATGTCACCCCGCTGACCGGCGTCAACGGCTCGCTCGGCGCGCTGGTCGTCATCTTCGCCTGCCTCGCGCTGGCGCTGATGGCGCTGATCCTGATGCCGCTCAAGCATCGCGGCGGCCGCATCTTCTGGCGTCTGCTGGCCCTCGTCGGGCTGATCGGCACCGGCTTCGCCGGCCTGCTGCTGCACCAGTGGGGCATCGCTGCCGCCATGGTGCTGGGCCTGATCGGGCTGATCCTCGATCTGCGCCGCCCCACCGCCACCCGCCGCGCCGCACACGCTTGAGGAGCCGTCTTATGCCGACTTTCGGAATCACCCCACAACGCCTCGGCACGGCGACCGCTCTGGCCCTGATGCTGGCGCCGCTGCCGCTGCTGGCCCAGGACGCTGACAGCGCCCAGGCCCCCGCCGCGAGCCAGACCCAGGACGCGGCCCAGAGCCAGGACAGTGCCCAGACCCAGGATAGCGTCCAGGCCCAGGACAACGACCAGAGCCAGGATGCCGCTCAGTCTCAGGACACGGCCCAGACTCAGGACACGGCCCAGGCCCAGCGCGCCGATATCCCGCTGGTCCCGACAAAGCCGACCTGGAACACCTTCCACGGTCAGAACAACGCCCAGAAGTACAGCCCGCTCGACCAGATCAACGTCGACAACGTCGGCCAACTGGAGAAGGTCTGGGAAGTGCACACCGGTGACGTCTCCGACGGCTCCGGCGACATTCCCGCCACGGTGTGGTCGGCGACGCCGATTTTCGCCAACGACACCCTCTACATCGGTACGCCCTTCTACCGCCTGCTGGCACTGGACCCGGCCACCGGCGAGCAGAAGTGGAGCTTCGATACCCACTCCAAGCTCGAAGCCCTGACCCAACCGGTGCTCAAGAACCGCGGCGTGGCCTACTGGGAAGCCAAGGATCCAGAGCCCGGTCAGGCGTGCCAGAAGATCGTCTACATGGGCACCATGGACGCACAGCTGTTCGCGCTCGACGCCGACACCGGCAAGCCGTGTCAGGACTTCGCCGACAACGGTGTACTCGACGTCAATCAGTGGAACACCACCCACGCCAAGTGGCCACTCTCGATCCTGCAGCCGCCGACCGTGGTCGGCGACCACCTGATCTTCGGCTGGGCCGGCAAGGACTGGGCCTTCGAGACCGCGCCTCCGGGCACCGTGTTCTCGATCGACGCGCGCACCGGCAAGCGTGAGTGGACCTTCGAGGCACTGTCGCCGGAGATGCGTGAGAAGAGCGGCACCGCCAACGTCTGGACCCAGATGTCGGTGGACGAGGCTCACGGCCTGATCTATCTGCCGGTCTCCTCGCCCTCTCCCAACTACTGGGGCGGCAACCGCACCGAATCGGCCCCGCTGGCGACCTCGACCACCGCGCTCGACGTCGACACCGGCAAGGTCGTGTGGTCGCGCCAGTGGGTGCATCACGATGTCTGGGACTACGACATCAATGCCGCGCCCACGCTGATGGACATCACTGTCGACGGCAAGCAGATTCCGGCGCTGATCCAGGCCACCAAGATGGGCTTTCTGTTCGTGGTCAACCGCCTCACCGGCGAGGACGTATGGCCGATCGAGGAGCGCCCGGTACCCCAGGGCGACGGCTCGGTGAAGGGCGAGGTCTACGCCAAGACCCAACCGTTCCCGACCAAGCCGGCACCGCTGCTCGACCAGTCGAAGAAACCCAAGATCTGGGAACTCGCCGACATGGTCGGTGGCGGCCAGTGTTCGCGGCTGTGGGACAACCTCTACTACGAGGGCATGTACACCCCGCCGACCACCCAAGGCGAAGGCACCCTGGCCTACCCGGACAGCGCCGGCGGCGTTCAGTGGGGCGGCGTCGCCTTCGATCCGCAGAGCCAGACCGCGATCGTCAACGTCTCGCACATCGTGCAGACGATCAAACTCTACGACCGCGAGGCTTACAAGAAGGCGGACAACGGCTCCGGCAACGAGAGCGGGTTCTCGCCGCAGGAAGGCGCGCCCTACGGCATGCGTCTGAACGTCGCCAGCAACTGGCTCGGCATGCCGTGCTGGGAGCCGCCGTTCGGTGAACTGGTGGCGCTGGACATGCACACCGGTGACGTCAAGTGGCGGCGTCCGGTCGGCGCCTCGCAGCAGTACGGTTTCTTCATGCCGGAACGCTGGGGTTCGCCGACCATCGGCGGGCCGGCAGTCACCGCCGGCGGGCTGATCTTCATCGGCGCCTCGATGGATGCCAAGCTGCGCGCCTACTCGCTGGAGAGCGGCAAGGAGCTGTGGTCCGACCAGGCCCAGGCGCCGGCCGTCGCCAACCCGGCGGTATACGAGTACAAGGGGCGTGAATACGTCGCCTTCGTCGCCGGTGGCAACACCATCCTCAAGGATCAGGTGGGCGACCAGGTCGTGGTCTACGCACTGCCGCAAGACAAGCAGTAAGCGTTAGCCACACCGCGGGATACGGGGGAGCTCAATGCTCCCCCTTTTTGGGCCTGCCATCCCTGGCAGGCCCCCTTCGGGCCGCCTTCGGCGTCCAAAATCGCTCCCGACGATTTTGTGTGCCTGCCATCCCTGGCAGGCCCCCTTCGGGCCGCCTGCGGCGTCCAAAATCGCTCCCGACGATTTTTGGTACCCCACATACCCCGATCTCCTCCCTATCACCCTATTTTCCACGCTATCTGCCAACCGCTGTCACCACTGATTGCGGCTCGGACTGTCCTCATTCGCCCTTCGTCGCATCTTAAAAATCAGAACACCCGCCGACTTTCATTAGATCACCCTCTGTTCCGATACTCGATCAGGCTTCTGCGACACACCCGAGGTGTGAGTGCGCGGATGCGCCCCATCCAATAACAACGAGGTCGCGGCCATGTCTCTACACCGACTGCTCGACTGGCGCCTGCATCTGATCGTGGTCATCGTGTCCCTGATCAGCGAGGCGATCGGTATTCTCAAGATTCCGCTGGGTCCCGGCACCCTGCTGCTGCTACCGCTGTTCTACGCCTTCATTCTCGGCGTGCTGCTCAACCCGCACCTGTTCACCGCCACCCGGCGCTACGTGCCGGAGAGTGTCAGTCAGGCGGCCACGCCGCTGATTTTGATCTCGATCATGCCGTTCATCGCGCGCTTCGGCTCGACCATCGGCCCGGCGATCGACCAGATCATCAGTGCCGGCCCGGCGCTGATCCTGCAGGAGCTGGGCAACCTCGGCACCATGCTGGTGGCGCTGCCGGTGGCAGTCGTGGTGCTGAAGATGGGTCGCGAGGCGGTGGGCGCCACCTACTCGATCGCCCGTGAGCCGAATATCGCGATCATCTCCGACAAGTACGGTCTCAAGGGGCCGGAGGGTGTCGGCGTGATGGGGGTCTACGTGGTCGGTACCATGTTCGGCACCCTGTGGTTCGCGCTGATGGCGGGCTATCTCGCCTCGCTCGGCGTGTTCGATCCGCGTGCCCTGGCCATGGCCTGCGGCGTCGGCAGTGGCAGCATGGTCGCGGCCTGCTCCGGCGCCCTCGCCGGCGCCCTGCCGGGTATGGCCGACGACCTGCTCGCCTTCGCCGGGGCCAGCAATCTGCTGACCTACGCCACCGGGCTCTATGTCTCGCTGTTCATCGCCCTGCCGGTGGCAGAGTGGCTCTACCGGCGTCTGGCCGGCAAGCGCCGCGGCGCCGCTGAGGCGACCCCGGATGCCGGTATGACCGCTGCCGACGTCGCCCCCGACGAGCGCCCCGAACAGCACCTGGGCAAGACCGCCGCGGTGCTGGCGGTAGCCTGTGCGGTGGGCTGGATCGCCAACACCGTCAACGGCAGTTCGCTGCTGAACGCCCTGCCGGGCATGGCGATTCTCTACGTGATGACCCTGATCGGCCTGGTGCTGACCCGCATCGTGCCCTTCTACCTGCCCGGCGTGGCCTGGGTCTCGCTGGTCAGCATCGTGATGACGCTGCCGTTCTTCCCCGGCAGCGGCTGGATCGTCGAGCGCCTGGCGGCAGTCAACTTCCTCGCCATCGTCACTCCGGTGCTGGCCTATGCCGGCCTGGCCCTGAGCCGGCGTGAGTTCAGCATGTTCCGGCGCACTGGCTGGAAGCTGATACTCATCTCGCTGCTGGTCTTCACCGGTACCTACGTGGGCTCCGCGGTCGTCGCGCAAGTCCTGCTCTGAGCCGCACCGCCATCAGCCCCATGCGCCGGCTCGCGGCTTCGCGCCGGCGCCTGCAACCCGCCACAGGAGATGCGCATGAACCAGCCCGTCGCCTTTCCCGACGCCGCCACCTTGAAGGCCTGGCGTCACGACTTCCACCGCCACCCCGAGATCGCCTTCGAGGAGCACCGCACCCACGACCGGATCGTCGCCATCCTGCGCGAGCACGGCCTCGAGCCGGTCACCGGCCTGGGCGGCGGTACCGGCGTGGTGGTGACCATCGAGGGCCGCCGCGGCCCCGGCCCCAGCATCGGCCTGCGCGCCGACATCGATGCGCTGCCGATCGAGGAGACCAACGCCCTCGACTACCGCTCGACGATCCCCGGACGCATGCACGCCTGCGGCCACGACGGCCACACCACCATGCTGCTGGGCGCCGCCTGTGCCCTGGCCCGTGACCCGGATTTCGCCGGCACCCTTCACTGCATCTTCCAGCCCGCCGAGGAGAACGAGGGCGGCGCCCGGGTCATGGTCGAGGAGGGGCTGTTCACGCGCTTCCCCATGGACGCGGTCTATGGTCTGCACAACTGGCCCGGGTTGCCGGTGGGTGAAGCCGCGGTACACGACGGCGCGGTGATGGCTGCCTTCGACGTCTTCACGCTGACGCTCAAGGGCCGTGGCTGCCATGCCGCCATGCCCCACCTGGGCGACGATACCCTGCTCGCCGCCTGCCAGCTGGCGACCCAGCTACAGGGCGTGATCAGTCGCGAAACCCCGGCCCACCAGTCCGCGGTGCTCAGCATCACCCAGTTCCACGCCGGCGATGCCTTCAACGTGGTGCCCGGCACCGTGGAACTGCGCGGCACCGTGCGCTGCTTCGACGCCGCGCTCAAGGCGCGCCTGGAGCAGCGTCTGCGCGATGCCGTGGCGGCCTGCGCGACCTTCCACGGCCTCACCGCCGAACTCGACTACCAGGCGCGCTACCCGGCCACGCTCAACGCCCCCGAGCACGCCGCGCGCTGCGCCGAGGTGCTGGAAGGCCTGCCACAGATCACTCGGGTCCACCGCGATCTGCCGCCGAGCATGGGCTCGGAGGATTTCGCCTTCATGCTGGCCGAACGCCCAGGCGCCTATATCTGGCTCGGCAACGGCGACAGTGCCGCGCTGCACAACCCGGCCTACGACTTCAACGACGCCCTGGCGCCGCTCGGCGTGGCCTATTGGCAGGCCCTGGCTCGGGCGCTGCTCGCCGGCTGAACCCCATCCGCACAGACCATCCCGAGCGCAGCCCGGCGGCAGCGCTCGGCGCAGGAGACCTGCGCTCCGTGTCACCGCGACAAGAGGTTATCGATATGAAAATCACCGTCATCGGCCTCGGCCAGATGGGCGGCAACATGGCCCTGACTCTGCACAAAGCCGGCTTCGACGTCACCGGCAGCGATGTTTTCGACACCGCACGTGAGCGTCTGGCGGGCCTGGAGCTGGCAGTGGCCGCCCCCACCGAGCTGCCCGCCAGCGACGTCTACCTGCTGTCGCTACCGACCTCCGCGCAGGTGCGCGAGGTGATCGAGCAGACTCCTAACCTGCTCTCCACAGCGCCCCGTGGCAGCGTCATCGTCGACACCTCCACCAGCGATCCGGTGATCAGCCGCGAGCTCGCCGCCAAGGTGCTCGACGCCGGCCTCGAATGGCTCGATGCCCCGGTCAGCGGCGGCCCCAAGGGGGCGGCCAGCGGCCGACTCGGCATGCTGCTGGGCGGCGACCCGGCAACGGTGGCACGCCTGGAACCGATGCTCGCGGCGATGTCGGCCAAGCGTACCCATGTCGGTGGCCCAGGCAGCGGCCACGTGGTCAAGCTGGCCAACAACTATCTCTGCGCCACCAACCTGCTCGCCACCGCCGAGGCGGTGACGCTGGCCGCCAAGGCCGGGGTCGATCCGGCGGCCTGCCTGGCCGGACTCAACAGCGGCTCCGGGCGTAGTGCGGTGAGCGAGGTCAACTTCCCGGAGTGGATTCTCTCCGGGCGCTTCGACTCCGGCTTCACCAGCGGTCTGATGCGCAAGGATCTGCGCCTGGCCAGCGATGCCGCCGCCGGTCTGGCACTCGATCTCGGCCTGCTCGAACAGGTGGTCGCCGGCTGGCATGCCGACCCCGAGCACCCCGCAGACAGTGACGACTTCAACCACATCGCCTCCCCCCTGCTGGCGCAGGCGGGACTCGATTTCACCACCTCTGACCCGCGCGAGGAGCCTGCCCGATGAATGCCCTGGAGACCCAAGCTCGTGAACGCCTGGCCGATCTGCTGATGCGCTTCGGCCTGTCACTGGAGCGCGGCGACACTCCCTGCAGCAACTGGATCGATGGCGAGCTGGTCAGCGGCGAGGGCGAATCCATCGCCCTGCTCCACCCTGCCACCGGCGGCGCGCTGATCGACTACCGGGATGCCGACGCGGCGCTGGTGGACCAGGCCGTCGCCGCCGCAACCCGGGCCCAGACCGAATGGATGGCGCTGACGGCCAGCGAGCGCGGCCGCCGCATGCTGACTGCCGTAAGCCGCCTGGAGGGCCACGAGGAGTCGCTGGCCCAGCTCGAGAGCGTGGTCGCCGGCAAGCCGATCCGCGACTGCCGCGGCGAGGTGGGCAAGGTGCGCGAGATGTTCGAGTACTACGCCGGCTGGTGCGACAAGCAGCATGGCGAGGTGATCCCGGTACCCACCAGCCATCTCAACTACGTGCGCCACGTGCCGTTCGGCGTGGTGGGTCAGATCACGCCGTGGAACGCGCCGATGTTCACCTGCGCCTGGCAGCTGGCACCGGCGCTCGCGGCGGGCAACGGTGTGGTACTCAAGCCCTCGGAGCTGACCCCGTTCTCGTCGGTGGTGATCGCACGCCTGCTCGAGTCCGGCGGCCTGCCGCGGGGGCTGATCAATATCGTCAACGGTCTCGGTCCCACCACTGGCGCGGCGCTCACCGGGCACGAGGGTATCAGCAAGCTGGTGTTCGTCGGTTCGCCCGCCAGCGGCCGGGTGATCGCCGAGGCCGGCGCCCGGCGCCTGGTACCCAGCGTGCTCGAACTGGGGGGCAAGTCGGCCAATATCGTGTTCGCCGACGCCAGGCTCGACGACGCCGTGGCCGGCGCCCAGGCGGCGATCTTTGCGGCTGCCGGACAGAGCTGCGTGGCCGGTTCGCGCCTGCTGATCCAGCGCGAGATCTACGAAGAAGTGGTCGAGCGGGTGGCCCGCGCCGCCAGCCAGATCGCGGTCGGCCTGCCGGAAGACGAGACCACGCGCATGGGGCCGCTGCAGAACGCGCGCCAGTTCGAGCATGTCAGCGCCATGCTCGAACGCGCCCGTGCCGCCGGCGCCCGAGTGGTCACCGGCGGCACGCGGCCGGCCGGGCTGCCCGCGGGTGCCGACGGCTACTATCTGGCGCCGACCCTGCTCGCCGACGTCACCCCCGAGATGGAGATCGCCTGCGAAGAGGTGTTCGGCCCGGTACTGGTGGCCCTGCCCTTCGACGACGAGGCCGATGCCATCCGCCTGGCCAACGCCACCCGCTTCGGCCTGGCCGGCGCGGTCTGGACCCAGGACCCGGCCCGCGCGCATCGCGTCGCCGCGCAGCTGCGTGCCGGCACGGTCTGGATCAACAGCTACAAGGCGATCAACGTGATGTCGCCGTTCGGCGGCTTCCGTGACAGTGGCTTCGGCCGCTCCAGCGGACTCGACGGTCTGCGCGAATACAGCGTGCCACAGAGCGTCTGGGTCGAGACCGCCAGTGAAGCCAGCGTCGCCATGGGCTACGGCGACGGCAAGGGGTGAGCGCTGCACACGCGGGGCACCGCCTCGGCCCAGCGTGTGCCCGGCTCCTGACCTCGGGCGGCGGAGATACCCCGCGCGAAACGCCAGCGGCATCTCACCAGGCGCTGGCGCCGCTCACGTTTCCACGGCAGGATATCTCGACACCCCGAGCCACCGCTGGAGCCCCGTGATGCGCGCCGAACTTCGCTATCTCAACAACGCCTCGGTGGGCCTCACCAGCCCCGGGGTCTCGGCGCGACTGCGCGACTGGCTCGAGGCAGAGGCAGCGGCCTGGCCACAGCAGCGGGTCGAGAGCGCGGACTGGGACCTGCAGACGACGCGCGAGCGCGCCGGTACGCTGATCGGCGCACCGGCGACGCAGCTGGCGCTCGCCGAGAGCACCTCGCTGGCGATGGCACGCGCCCTCGCCACCCTCTCTCTGCGCGGCAAGCGCGTGCTCGTCGCACCGGGGACCTGGGCCTCCGATATCGTCATGCTCAGACGCCTCGGCGGCGAACCGCCGCGGGCACTGGAGCTGCTCGCCACCCATGCCGACGGTAGCCTCGATCTCACCGCGATCAGCACCCAGCTGGGCGAGGACGTGGCGGCGATTCTCACTCCGCTGGTGACCAGTATCGAAGGCCGACGCTACGACGTGGAGGGCCTGGGCGCGCTATCGCGTCCGGACCACTGCGCGCTGATCGTCGACGCCGCCCAGGGGCTGGGGCAGACACCGATCGATGTGCGTCGGTTCGGCTGCGACGTGCTGGTGGCGACCACACGCAAGTGGCTGCGCGGCCCACGCGGCATGGCGCTGGCCTATTTCAGCCAGGCGACGCTGGCGTCGATGCGCCCCAACCCGCTGGCCGAACTGGCCGGCTTGCGTCTCGACGCCCCCAGCCAGCGCTTTATCGATCAGCCCCAGGCGCGCCGCTTCGACGCCTCCGACGTCTCACTCCTCAATCAGTTGAGCCTGACCGCAGCGATCGAGGAGCTGGCAGCGATCGGCGTGACGCGCCTGCGTGAGCACGTGCTGGGGCTCGCCGGGCTGGCCTACGAACTGGCCCGCGCACAGGGGCTGACACCGCTGCTGGCGGCCCCCGAGAGCGGCATCGCCACCCTGCACCTGCCCGAGGCGCAGCCGCTGGCGGTGGCGCAGCTCCTGAGCGCCGCCGGTATCGCCGCCAAGGTGTGCAACATTGCCGCCGAGCCGCTCAACGTGCGCCTGCCGACGAGCGGCGCCCTGGTTCGGCTGGCGCCGCACTGGCACAACGACGCCGACGATATCCGCGCCGCCTTGGCTGCGCTGGCGGGTACGCGCCCGGACACCGCGGCCGCCGCGGCGCAGCCGGCATCGCTGCCGTGAACGGCGTATACCGGGGCAAAGCCGGGTATACTCGCGCCATCACCGCCCCCTCTTGCCGTCACCCTGGCCAGCACAGGAGTCCGCCATGAGCTTCGGTATCGATCACCCGCTCCTCGCCGTCAGCGATCTCGACCATGCCGCGGCTGCCGCGCGCAAGCTCGGCTTCAACGTCAATGCACGCCACCAACACCCCTGGGGCACCGACAACCACCTGCTCTTCTTCAGCAACAACTTCATCGAGCTGATCGGTATCGGCCGGCCCGAGTGCCTCGACTATCAGGACGACAACGGCTTTCAGTTCGGCCGCCTGATCGAGGCACGGCTCACCAGCATCGGCGACGGCATCGCCATGCTCGCCCTCGACAGCGACAGCATCCAGCGCGACCACGCCCTGGTCGCCTCGCGCGGCTTCGACGAGGCGCGCCCGATCATCTTCCGACGCCAGGCGCGCCTGCCGAGCGGACATGATACGGAGGTGAGCGTCGCGCTGGATATCCTGCACGATGTCGAGCGGCCTTTTCTGACCCAGTTCCTGTGCCAGCAACTGCGCCCGGAGCTGTTTCGCATCGATCCGACGCTGGAGAGCCACCCCAACGGCGCCACCTCGATCACCGATGTCTGGTACGTCAGCGACGATCCCGAGCACGATATCGGCCACTTCGCGCGCATTCACGGCTGCGCGGCGATTCGCGGTGACGCCCGCCACTACATCATCCATACCCACAAGGGCGACTGCCATCTACTCGACCCGGCCACGCTGATGACGACCTTTCCGCTACTGGGCGAAATCGACGCCGAGCCACCCCGCGCCGTGGCGTTGACCCTGGCCTGCCGCGATCTCGCCGCGACGCAGGCTGCGTGGGACGCGGCCGGGATCGAGTACCACGCCCACGACGCCAGTCAGGCCGACATCGCGCCCCAGGCGATGGGCACGCTGCTGCGATTTGCCCAGCAGTGAGGGCGACGCTGGGTAGCGTAAGGAACCTGGCGCTTCAGCGCCGCGCTTCGTCGTGACGAAAGGCGTGCATCCAGGCGCTCAGATGGCGCAGCAGCTTGAGACTCGCCAGTGGTTGGCGCCGCCCGACCCGGGTGATCATGTGCGCCTGGGAGTGCTGGAACGACGCGCAGGCAACCCGCCGCGCGACCACGCTCTGGCTGCCGAGCTCATCCGCCACCGCGAAGCTGGGCAGCAGGGTGATCGCCATGCCGGCCACCACCGCACGCCGCAGTACCGCCATGGAGTTGGTCTCCATCGCCACCCGCGGGCGCAGCTGTGCCTGCTGGAAGGCTTCGTCGACCAGCCGTCGCACGCCATGCCCGACTTTCCACAGCGCCATCGGCGCCTCGCTCAGGGTCTCCAGCGAGAGCGGCTCGGGGTAGGTGGCCAGCGCGTGGTCGCGGGGACAGATCGCCAGCAGTGGTTGGCCACTGGAGACCCAGAAACGGATCTGAGGGTGAACCCGCTCGTGGAACATCAGCCCGATATGCGCGCGGTCCTCCACCACCGACTCGATGATCTCGTCGGTCCCGGCCTGCTGGATATCCAGGCGCACACCGCGGTAGCGCTCGGCGAAGGCCTTGAGCGGGGCCGCGATCAGATCGTCGATGAAGCCCTCTCCCACCACCAGTGAGATGGTGCCGGTCTCCAGGCGTTGATGCGCCTCCAGAGTGGCGATGAACTGCTCGTCCAGCGCGCCGCGCTGGCGGCAGTAGTCGAGGACCATGTCACCCACTGCGGTGGGCCGGATCCCGCGCGGCGTGCGCTCGAGCAGCGGCGCCTCGAAGGCGGTCTCGAGCAGCGCGATCTGGCGGCTCACCGCCGACGGTGCGATATCGAGCCGCGCCGCGGCCTTGCGCAGGGAGCCGGATTCGACCGTGACACGAAAATAGACCAGTCGCTGATGGGGAATATCCATGGCGTGTCAGTGGCGCCGGGCGCGCCGTTCACCTCGTAAGACGGAAATGACGAAATCAGTGTTGCGTCGATTAGGACACCCGACGGCATCATTCGTCAACGCACCAGCGCCTGCCAGCGCCGGGTCGGGCACATCTCGCTTTTCACGCAGACTGCTGGCATGGTGAACGTTGTCGTCGTCAGGTCGATCGGGCCGGACGCAGCGCGCGCTTTTCATCATTCGCGCCGTTGACCTTTACCCCCCGTTTTCCGCATGGAGCCACGCATCCGATGTTCATCGCCATGAACCGTTTCCGCGTCAACCCCGAGCGCACCGAGGAGTTCGAGACCCTGTGGCTCGAACGCGAAACCCATCTGCAGGGGCTGCCGGGGTTCGTCGAGTTCCACATGCTGCGTGGCCCCGCCGAAGAGGATCACGTGCTCTACGCCTCCCACACCATCTGGCGTTCGCGGGCCGACTTCGAGGCCTGGACCCACTCGGAAGCGTTCCGCGCCGCCCACGCCAACGCCGGCCAGAGCCGCCGCGAGGGGCTCTATCTGGGGCCGCCCAAGTTCGAGGGCTTCGAGGTGATCCAGACCCTCGGCGCCGACGCCGGCTAACGCCTGCGGTCATCGATGCGCATGTCGTCATCATTGGCCACGTGCCGAGGTCTCTCCCTGGCACTCATGCCCCGCGTCTGGGTGCTGGTTATCCTGCTCGGCATGATCGCCCCCACCGCCACGCTGCTGGCCGCCGAGCCGCCAACGGCCCAGCGCGCGCTCGACAAGGCCGAACAGCTGGAGCAGCGGGTGGTCGAGAACGAGCGCGCCAGCCCGGCACCACCGGCACTGCGGGTGACACCCGAGGGGGCGCGTGCGGTCGATCCGCGCGGCCAGGCCCCGCTGGATGACGCGCTCACCTGCCTTGCGCGTTCGATCTACTGGGAGGCCAAGGGTGCAGGCGTGGTAGAGATGGAGGCGGTGGCCAACGTGGTGATGAACCGGCTGGGCAACCCGGCCTTCCCGCCGACCCTGTGCGGCGTGGTCCAGCAGGGTTCGGAAACCGGCAGTTGCCAGTTCTCATGGTGGTGCGACGGCCGACCCGACGAAGTGCGCGAGCCGCTGGAGTATGCCGCGGCGCGAGAAATCGCACGCCGCGCGCTCAACGGCACGCTCAAGGATCGCACCCACGGCGCGGTGTTCTTCCACCAGCGCAGCATCACCCCATCCTGGGCCTCGCACATGGTCAAGACAGTGCAGACCCGCGAGTTCGATTTCTACCGTCTCCCCGGTTGATACCGGCAAGTCCGACAAGGAGCGCGCATGCCCGCGGCCTGGACGCAACTGAGCAGTGACACCCTGTGGCCGACGCTGGTCGAGTCCGCACGCAGCGCTGCCAGACGCCATCCACTGCTGACATCGCTCTACCGCCGCTGCCTGCTCGAGGTCGACGACCTCGCCGGCGCGCTGGTGGAGATCGTCAGCGAAGACCTCGCTACCGCCGAAGTGCCCTTCGCCGAGTGCCACGCCACGGTAGCGGCCTGCCTCGCCGCTCATCCCGAGATCGCTGCGGCCGCGGCGCGCGACCTGCTGGTGCTGCTGCGCGAGGATGCCGCGATTCCCGAGCCCTTCACGCCACTGCTGTTCTTTCCCGGCTATCGTGCACTGCAGTGCCATCGCGTCGCCCACGCCTGGTGGCGGGCCGGCCTCACCGATCTCGCCAGCTTCGCCCAGTATCGGGCCGCGCACTGCTTCGCCGCGGACATCCACCCGGCGGCGCAGCTCGGCGCTGGGCTGTTCATCGACCACGGGGCGGGGATCGTGATCGGCGAGACCGCCGTGGTCGAGGACGACGTCACCCTGTTCCATGGCGTCACTCTGGGCGGCACCGGCAAGTTGAGCGGGGACCGCCACCCCAAGATTCGCCGCGGCGCCTTTCTCGGCGCAGGCTGCTGTGTACTCGGTAACATCGAGATAGGCACACGGGCACGCATCGGTGCCGGTGCCGTGGTCACCCGCCCGGTGGCTGCCGACAGCACGGTGCTGGGGCCACGTGCCCAGCCGCGCTGAGCCCGCTCCGGTGGCGCCCACCGATCCGACCTGGGCGCTGCAAGCCTGCACGCCAGCGCTGCGCGAGGATCTGGCCTGCCTGAGCGCGCCCTGGCTGCGTGATATCGCCTGGCTGCTGCACGCCCCGGACATGGCACGGCTGGGCGTGGCCGGCCGCCCCACCCTTGACGAGCTCGGCCTCGCGGACGACGCCTTCCGGCGGCGCTGGCTGGCGTCCCTGGCACCGCGACGGCAGGCCTTTCTGCAGCATCTCGATCAGCGCCGTTCGCAGCGCCTGGGGATCTATCACGAAGCGCTGTGGCAGTGGATCCTGGGCGAAGCGCCGCGCAGCGCACTGCTCGGCCACAACCTGACCCTGCGCGAGGGCAAGCGAATCACGGGTGAGCTCGATCTGCTCTACCGCTATCGCGGCGTCGAGCCTGCGACGATCGAGCACGCCGAACTGGCAATCAAGTTCTTCCTCGGGCTGGAGCAGGGGCCGGGGGATCGCCACGCCGCCGCCCGCTGGATCGGCACCGGCAGCTTCGACTCCCTGGCGATCAAGTGCCATCGACTGGCGCAGCGCCAGCTGCCCGCCGCCCGCGACGAGCCCGGGCAGGCCGTGCGCGAGACACTGACACCGGGCGCCGCGCTACACCAGCGCATCATCATGCCGGGGTTTCTCTACCACCCCTGGCACCAGCGCCTGGCACTGCCGGATCTGGCCAATCCGGATGTCTACCAGGGCCTGTGGTGCCATCACCGGGCGTGGCCGGCGCTCTGCGCGGCGCTACCAACGGCGACCCGCGGCCAGGTGCTGCGTAAACCGCACTGGCTGGCACCGCCACGCGGCGCCGGCCCCCCCATGGTGGCACTAGGTGAGCTGCTGGAGCGCCACTTTGCGGCCACCTCATCACCGCTGCATCTGCGCCTGACGCTGCCGGACGGCCGCGGCTGCCGCCTGTTCGTGGTCACGGATGGCTGGCCGCCGGCGCTGCCGTTACCGCCCCTCGACGCGCCCAGCGCGCGTTGAGCCACAGCGTGGCGAGCAGGATCGCCGCCCCCGCGCCCAGGCGCAGCAGATCGGCATCGCGGTTCCAGATCACCAGATTGACCACCAGCCCGGCCGGAATCAGCGCGTTGTTCATGATCGCCAGGGTGCCGGCATCGACCCGACAGGCGCCCTTGTTCCACAGAAAGTAACCGAGCCCCGACGCCACGATCCCGAGCCAGCCGAGCACGCCCCATTGCAGCCCGCTGGTCGGCAGCTTTTGCCCATCACCGAGCAGCAAGAACGCCGGCAGCGCCACACATAGCGCGCCGAGGTAGAACCAGCCGAAGAGATGGCGATGGGCGACGCCGGCAGGTAGCCCCCGGGCCAGATGGCGATAGCCGACCTGTCCCAGCGCGAAGCAGAGATTGGCACCCTGCACCACCAGAAAGCCCATCCAGTAGCCGGCATTGACGCCGTCGTAGCGGATCACCGCCGCCCCGGCCACGGCCAGCGCCGCCATCAGCAGATAACGCGGTGAGAAGCGCCTCGCCAGCAGATCGTCGATCAGGGTGATATAGAGCGGCGTGAAGATGGTGAAGAGCAGCACCTCGGGCACGCTCAGAAGCAGGAAAGCGTGATAGAAGAACAGATACATCACACCGAGCTGCAGCGCACCGACAGTCATCAGACCGAGACGGCTGGCAGGGGAAATCGCCCGCGGGCGCAGCAGCGGCAGAAAGATCAGCGTCGCCAGCACGATCCGAGTGGCCACCGCAAAATAGCTATCCACTTGCCCCGACAGGTAGACACCGATCAGACTGAACGAGAAGGCCCACAGCAGCGTGACGCCGACGAGATACGACATTTAAGGTCAACCTTTTGATGACAGACGAGTTGACAGCCATTATACGGTTGCAGACCCTGCTGCCCCAAGTCACGCGTTTCGCGTTCACCGCCGAGGCCGGCGCCGGCTCGCGCACGGGCTGGTCCGGACACGGTCAAGGCAGTGTGCAGGCGGTCGCCAATGGGGACGAGATACGCTTTCACGAGAGCGGCCACTTCACCCTGGCCGGACAGCAGCCGGTAGCGATGCGCAACCTGTACTGCTGGCGCCTGCAGCCCGAGCGCGTGGCGCTCGCCCACGAACGCCGCGGCCGCGATGCGGCGGTGGCACTGTTCGACCTGGTTGCCGCCGACAGCGACACCCTGGTGAGCGAGCACCACCATCAGTGTGCCGCCGATGCCTACAGCGCCCGTCTGCACTTGCTACCGGACGGTTTCGATCTCGCCTGGCGCATTCTGGGCCCACGCAAGGATGAGACCCTGCACTACCACTATCGGCTGGCGTGACCCGGGTGCCCAGCGCTCACGCCACACCCACAAAGCGCCTATCAAGACCCCATGAACGACAGAGGGCCGGTCTAAACCGGCCCTCTGCTCTCATCTGTGCTTTCTCATCGCGACTCAGCGCGTGGCGATGATCCAGACCGCATGGATGATACCCGGGATATAACCCAGCAGCGTCAGCACGATGTTGATCCAGAACTGCAGCCCCAGGCCCACCTGCAGGAATACACCCACCGGGGGGAGAATGATGGCGAAGATGATACGGATGATATCCATGTAGCCTCCTTTGCTGCGGCCACGTTCGCGTTTTCCAGCGCCAACGCCCGCCTTGATAGAACAGTCCCTTGCGGCGCCTCTTCATCACCGCCATCGTCACCGAAGCCGACCGACACGCAACGGCGCCTTGACGCTAGCATGGCCGACGCCTTCGGCGTCGATCCGCTCGGCTGCTCACCAGCATAGCTGGACTTGCGCAATCCTGCTGTCTAGCGTCGGTGATGTGGCGCAGATCCCTCGTCATCTCCGGTCTTGCCGGTGCTCGGCTCGGTCTCGTCACACTCACCATCACGCGGCCTGTGCTTGCCCTGGATCTCGGCAGCACCACTGGCCAGCGCCTCGTGATAGCGTTCCCAATCCTCCCAATCGTGCGGCGTGCCGCTACGCGGGCCATGTTCGGCGGCTTCACGCGCCCGGGCCCAGGCTTTCTCCTCGAGCGACTGCGGCTTGTCCTCCTCCTTGTCCAGCGCAATACCCTGCTTGGCCAGATAGTCGCGCGCATTCATGACACTCTCCTGCCCTCTCGGGCGTTGTCCAACCGGGTACTCTCTACTGACTCGCTTCAAGCCACGACACTGTTGGAACGCCCAGCGTTCTTCAACCAGCCTCGTACTCGAACGTCTACCGTGTTCGATCCACTAGTATAGATGACGCCACGGCGGGGCGAGTTCAAGTATTGTCCCGCGCTCGACCGCTTCCAGGAGGGCTCATTGGCGGACGAGACGCCTTGGATGAGACACCGGACAAGGCGTGATCGCAGCGGCGGCTGAAAACATGCCCAAAGCTACGTCTTATATGCCGAATGGTCTGCTCATCGCGCGCCGTTCAACCTGACGCGCTTGCAAACCGGCTACAGTGTAATCAGGCGTAGCGCGCTAGCTACTGCCCTCGACTCCCTCAGCACAAAAGGAATTTGTCATGAGAACATCACTCGCGACCGTCGCTTTCGCCGCTGCCCTGACCCTGGGCCTCGCTGGTACCGCGCTCGCCGATAGCGCCGCACTCAAGGACGCACATCAGGCCAATCAGGAGCCGCTGGCAACGGGTTCCGGCGTCACTGCCAGCGGTGAGAAGGATACTTCCTCCTTCTCCGGCGGCAGTGATGCAACCAACCAGTCGCTCGACGCGATGGAGTCGGAAACCGACGGTGCGACCAACATCGAAGACTCGAAGTCACTCGACGAGATCAACGCCGAAGGCCACAGTGTCGAAGCCGGCGACGCTATCAAGAGCCAGTGATATTCGCCGCCCGGCGGTGACAAAAAGGGGCCCTGTGGCCCCTTTTTCGTGGCCGCCATGAGCTACTGGCGGCGCAGGCGACTGCATCGCGTCAAGGCCAAGCGAACGGCGAAACACCAGCATGCGCGCTATCGATCGTGTAAAGACGGCAGCTCCGCTACCCCCAACGCGCTGACGATCGCCCAGCCCATCAGCACCAGCTCGCCCCGGCACGGCACGGCACGGCACGGCACGGCGCAATGTGGCCGCTTTACCACAGGCCGCATCGCCCTCTATACTGTATATAAATACACGTACTCGAGTGAGAGACGTCATGATTCTCGCTTTTCCTTCGCCCTACGAGCGGCTATCCCGCCGGGTCTCGCGCGCCATTCAGGCCGCGGTCCAGCATCGGCGTCAGCAACTGGTGATCGTGCGCCAGCCTGGCGAAGCCCAGGACGACTGGTCCCGACTGATGACCCGCCTGGCGGGCGAGGCGGCCATGCGCGTCATCTCGATCACCGCCGACGATGTGCTGCTGAGCTGGCGCGCTCAGGCCACGGAGATCGCCTGAGCGCGACCTGGTGAGGATGCGCGCCCGCAGACGCTACCTGCCAGCCTGGCACGACGATGCCTGAACCAGACGAAGTCTCCGTCAGATGATGCGTGAGGCCGACGAGGGAGCGCTGCCATGGATACCGCAACGCCGCCAAGACGCAGACGTCAGGCCAGCGAAACATACGTGACTGCAGAACAGTGTGATGACGGGGGTAAGGCAGGACATCAAGAGGGGCAATCTGGAGCGGGTGAAGGGAATCGAACCCTCGTCTTAAGCTTGGGAAGCTTCTGCTCTACCATTGAGCTACACCCGCAGGCTTTCAATAATAATTCCAATCACTTAGGTTTGGCAAGCGGAGAGCGCAAGAAAGCACGTGCAGCGGCCGGCGGCGGCCTCCGACAGCGGCATGGCAGATGCACCTGCGGCCCGCCCGGCACTGCCCACCGCCCCCTCGCTAGCCCTGAGACACATCCACCCGCGACTCGATATAGATGGCACGCTGAGGTCGGTGGCGGTCGCAGTTGGCCATGATCATGATTGGCCAACATCCAGCAAGCAAAAGCCCTCGCGTGGCGCACTCGGTCTTTCCCTCATCCTGCCTCTATCCTGCCGAAAGACTGCGGCAACTCCGGCCCCTGGTATCGTCATCCGTGATCGGTATCAAGCTTCCTCCCTGCGGGCAAAGGACAACGATAGTATCTCATTTCGCCCAACCTGATTTTGATAGGTCTCTATAAAACAGATGAGATCTGGACATCTCTATCATTGATCGCGGCATCGTCACGGCCAAAAAAGGCCCGATCATGCATTTGGCCTTACTCGCGTGGAAACCGCCCCTTGCCTGTCGAAAACCTCCTCCCACCTCATACTGATGGAGCCTCCCGCTCCTCGATGTGAACGGACGATTTCAGCCTCCATAGCGCTAGGCTAGCTCCGAATTATAGGTCATAATAAAAAGTGTAACTGAATGTAAATATAATTATATAGCAACAATAATATTAGCAGAGAATGGCGTATACCGCATCGACTGACAACTACTACGTCGGCCTCCGAGCGCCAGGGTAGCCAAACGAAAGCGATTTAAACACGACCTTTGATGCACACAGAGGACACGCCATGTTCAAGCAGATGAAAGTCTCTCGGCAACTTTCTTCATTGGTGGGGCTATTCTCCCTCGCCTTGATAGGGATCGGATTCTTCGGGATGTACGAGACGAAGACGACCCTGCAAAGTCTCAAGACCGTCTATGAGGATCGGGTGGTACCACTACGCCAGCTCTCAACTATCGCCGATCAATATGCCGTCAATATCGTCGATACCTCCCACAAGGTACGCAACGGTAACATCAGCTGGGCCGAGGGCGCGCACAACGTGGCCGAGGCGCGCGAGACCAGCCATAAAACCTGGTCGGCGTATCTGGGGACTTCCCTGGTCGAGCGGGAAAAACGTCTCATCGCCGAGCTGAAGCCGCTGTTGCAGAGCGCCGATGCCACGGTGGATCAGCTCCAGACCATCCTGAGTCAGCAAGATGCCGCAGCTCTGGAGAACTTCACCGTCAATTCGCTTTACCAGCATATCGATCCGGTCTCCCAGGCCTTGGGGAAACTGATGGCGCTACAGCTCGACGTGGCCGATGCCGAATATCGCCAAGGCACTCAAGACTATGCAGATATGCGTGTCCTCTTCATCGCCATCATCAGCGTGGTGCTGCTGCTGGGCATACTGCTCTCTTGGTACATCATCGCTGGCATTACCCGAAGCCTGGGCGCGGAACCGCGACGTGTCGCCGAGATTGCCCATCAGGTCGCCGAGCGAAACCTCGACATCCACATCGAGACTCGACCCAACGATGGCCATAGCTTGCTGTTCGCCATGCGACGCATGGTGGAGCAGCTCTCCGGCGTGATCGCCGGCGTACGCGATAGCAGTGGTTCAATCCATATCGGCTCCCACGAGATCGCCGCCGGCAATGCTGATCTCTCCTCACGTACCGAGCAACAGGCTGCCGCTCTGGAGCAGACCGCCTCTAGCCTGGAAGAGCTGACCGCTACCGTGAAGCTGAATGCCGACAATGCCCACGAGACCAGCCGCCTGGCGCAAGATGCCTCCTCCACCGCCGAGCGCGGGAGCGAGATGATGGAGCGTATGGTCAAGACCATGCATGGCATCGCCGCCAGCTCGCAGCAGGTTGCCGATATCATCGGGCTGATCGATTCCATCGCCTTCCAGACGAATATCCTGGCACTCAACGCCTCGGTGGAGGCGGCCCGTGCCGGTGAGCAGGGGCGAGGGTTCGCCGTGGTGGCCGGAGAAGTGCGCCAATTGGCTACCCGCAGTGCCGATGCCGCGGGTGAGATCAAGGCGCTGATCGAGGGCTCGGTGGCGCAGATGCAGGAAGGCTCTACCCTGGCGGAGGAGGCTGGCAGTACCATACGGGAGGTGGTGGTCGCCATCCGACGCGTCACCGATATCATGGACGATATCTCCGCTGCCTCTCAGGAGCAGAGCGAGGGGATCGAGCAGGTTTCTCAGGCGGTCGGCCAGATAGATCAGGTGACCCAGCAGAATGCAGCTTTGGTGGAGGAGGTCTCTGCAGCTGCGGCCTCCTTGGAACAACAGGCCAGCCGCCTGGAGCAGGCAGTGAAGATCTTCACGCTCGCCGAGCGCCCAGACCATCGCGCTGCAGGCGAGTCGACCTGGCAGGAAGGCACCGCACATCCAGCGTCAGGCGCCGAGTCGCGCAAGGCCACGCGATCCCGGGCGCTGCTCCGGAAGCCTGTCGGCGAAGCCGAGTTGGAAGCGTTCTGAGCGACAACCTGGCGCCATACATCGCCGGCGCGCGTTAGCCCCGGAGGCAAATCCTGTCGCTGCACGATGCCGATGCCCCATCGAGCTCGGCCGCGTTCCCCATCGAACTTAGCCACGATTGACCATGATAGCGATTGAATGACATCCAAATAAGAGAAAGCCCGAGCGCGCTGCGATAGCGCTCGGGCTTTCAATCAGCATGCGCCTATCCTGCTGAAAGACAGCGGTTACTCCGCCTCCCTGGCAATATCATCCGTGATCGATTCCAAGCCACATCCCTGCCCACAGAGAATAACGTCGATATCTAATACTGTCTAATCTAATTACAACAAGTCTTTATAACCAGATAAGATATAGATGTTTGTATTATTGATGCCGCTATCATCAGGTACAAAAAAGGCCCGATCCTGAGATCGGGCCGACTAGCGCTGACTCCCTTCCGTGCCTACCGGAGGCCTCCTGCCCCCGCATCCCTGGCGGGGCCTCCCTGCCCGGCTCCCGGAGATCCATCCTGATCTCGTCTTCACCATCTTGCGCGCATCTGCGCGCAGACGAATTCAATCCAGGTTAAATAAGCTGGCGCTAAAACGTAGTATTTTGTTAATCGGCATGTACGCATTTCGCTCTGTCGCGCACAGACCTACAAGATGACGCGGGGAGAGAATCCCGGCATGAGCTGGATAGCGTCGGGCATAAAAAATCCCCGGCCAAGAGACCGGGGACCAAGGATCTACAACGAGTATCTATTTTATCAATTCACGAATGACGAATATAGGTCGATATCGCCCAATTTTTTGTAAGATATTTCTTACAAATCAAGGCAGTCCACGCGACACCGACAGGGCTCGATACCCGGTCTGACGCTACCGCGTGACACGATGACGCCACCTTCACGCGGCTGGCAGACGACGGGGGTCACCTAAGGAAACGTTCGACAGCAAGATACGCTTCTGGAGTCGACTTGGCAGGGTCCACTGGAGCACCAAGCCTCGGTTACAGAAGCCACCGGCGCCTGGGTCGGCGACCGACAAAATAGAAGTTAAAAAAACCCCGGCCCGAAGGCCGGGTAAGTACGCAGGGGATGTCCCCACGCCATTATCGACTTCCGTGACAAAAACAAGGGACTGAATTCACTACCGAAAGAGTGCCAGATCGTCGCCTGGGATAGCTTGCGGCACGTTAACGCGTCGAGTACATCGCGGCTAGCGGCTCTCGCCGGCCAGCAGCGCCTTGATCTGTCCACGGAGCCAGCGGCGGAGACGATCTTCGTGGGTTCGCTGGTGCCAGGTCTGGATCACCGCCACGTCATCCAGTGCCAATGGGCAGGGATGCACCGCCAGCCCCGGGATATGCGTCTCGGCGTGCCGCCCAACGCTCTCCAGGCAGGTCAGCAGCAGATCACTGCCGACGACCGACAATGGCGGCGCGAGAAAGCTCGACAGCCCTGCCACCACCCGTCGCGAGCGCCCCATCTCTCGCAGCCGCCGATCGACGAGCCCATCCAGATCACCGGTCAAGGTCGTGACCAGGTGCTCGCACGCCAGATAGCTGTCGAGATCCAGCCCCGCGTCGAGGCGCGGATTATCGGCCGCCGCCAGCACCACGAACCCCTCGGCATGAATCCGCTGCTGATAGTAGCTGGCCGGCAGATCCGCATAGAAGCCGGCGATGGCGATATCGCACTCGCCGTTCTCCAGTTCTGCGCGGGGCAGACGCCCACGGGTATTGTGGGTCACCAGCTGCAGGCGCGGCGCCTCACGCCGGACCAGCGGCAACAGTCGCGGCAGCAGCAACTGCTCCATATAGTCGGTGGTGTAGAGATGCACCCGGTCGTTTCGGGAAAGGAAGTCACTGCCCTCGCAGAAGTCGAAGAAGCTCTCCAGCCCCGCCACCAGCTGATGCACCCGCGGGGCCAGCTCATGGGCCCGCGGTGTGGGAGTCAGTCCGCGCGGCGCGCGCACGAACAGCGCATCGCCGAAGTCGTGGCGCAGCCGCGCCAGCTTGTGGCTGAGCGCCGGCTGGCTGAGCCCCAGGCGCACCGCGGCCGCAGAGACGCTACGCTCGGTGTAGAGCACGTGAAAGGTGAGCAGCAGGTTCAGATCCTTGCCCGCAATATTCATCTCACGAATACCTGATATCGATAAACGGCATTTCTCGAATATTACGCCAATACCTACCTTTGTACCCAGTGGTCGCCGCGTGCGCGACGGCGCCAGACTAGAATGAGCCGAGAGACCTTTCAGCCATCCGCAAGGAGACCTTCATGTCCCCGCGTATTCTCATCGTTTTGACCTCTCACGATCGCCTCGGCGATACGGGTGAAAAGACCGGCTTCTGGCTCGAGGAGCTGGCCGCGCCCTACTACGTCCTCAAGGATGCCGGGGTCGAGCTCACCCTCGCCTCACCCAAGGGTGGTCAGCCGCCGCTCGACCCCAAGAGCGATGCCGAGGAGAGCCAGACAGAAGCGACCCGCCGCTTCAAGCAGGACGACGCGGCCAAGGCACAGCTCGCCCATACGCAGCGCCTCTCCGAAGTGAGCGCCGATGACTTCGATGCCGTCTTCTATCCGGGTGGCCACGGCCCGCTGTGGGACCTGGTCGACGACGCCGACTCGATCCGACTGATCGAGGCCTTCTGGGCCCAGGAGAAGCCGGTGGCGGCGGTGTGCCACGCGCCCATCGTGCTGATCCACGCCAAGGATGCCGACGGCCAGCCGCTGGTCAAGAATCGTGAGGTGACCGGCTTTACCAACGGCGAGGAGGACGCAGTCGGGCTGACCGAAATCGTGCCGCACCTGGTCGAGGAGGCACTGATCGCCAGCGGCGGGCGCTACTCCAAGGCCGACGACTTCGCCCCCTATACCCGCCAGGATGGACGTCTGATCACCGGTCAGAACCCGCCCTCCTCGGAGCCCGTCGCCCAGTGCCTGCTCGAGGCGCTGCGTCGCTGATGTCAGCCGCCGTCCTGGCGACGGCGATACGTTCATCACCAACCGTCATCCTGGACGCAACACCAAGAGACCGGCCTCGAGCCGGTCTTTTCGTGTGTGGCAGTTAGCCCTGGATGTCAGCAGCCCACGTCTTGCCGATGCGTCTCTTTACAGATCGGTGAATGCCGGTCAGGTGAGTCGTGGCTACACCTCAGATAGCCAAAAGGAATAGATAGCATGAAAAACATGAATTTTATTCATTTAAAGTTTCTCCTTAAGCTCTGCCAGGAGCTTGCCGTTATCGCTCGCCCCCTCCTAGCCCCTTCCATCACCGGAGACGACGATGCCAGGATCCGCCGCAGCCTGGAAAACCAACCTATGGGTCACGGGGTCGGGCTCTTTCATCAATATCGTCGCCATGACGATCATGCTGCCCTTCCTGCCCCACTATCTGGCTAGCCTCGACGGTGACGCGGGCGCGGAGACCTGGATCTGGTCCAGCCTGATCTATGTCTCGACCTTTGTCAGCGCTGCCCTGTTCGCGCCTGTCTGGGGGCATGTATCTGATCGCTATGGCTGCAAGATCAACTTGGTACGCGCCAGTTTCGGGATGCTGATCTGCATGACCCTGATGGGACTGGCCACTCATGCCTGGCAAATGGTGATACTCCGCTTCCTGGCAGGCATCGCCGGCGGCTACACCTCGGGCGCGACGATTCTGATGGCGAAGGAAGCGCCCGAGTCGCGCGCGGGGCAGGCTCAGGGCGTGCTGTTCGCCTGCCTGTTGGGCGGCAGTCTGGCGGGCCCGCTGCTGGGTGGATTCCTCGCCGCCCACGTCGGCATGCGCGAGGTGTTCTTCCTCTCCGGCGGCATGATTCTGATCAATGTCGTCTCGACACTGCTGCTGGTCACGGAAGTGCATGATTCACCGAGATCGCGCGCTGAGCCAGCAACAGCCGCGGCCCCTTTCGACTTCCAGCTCTGGGCCTTGCTGATCGCGACCACGGGGCTGCTGGTGGCCAACCTGTCGATCGAACCCATCATCTACAGCATCGTTGGCGGCATGCATCACCAGCCATTCGAGACGGCCTCGGCAGCGGGCATGGTGTTGTCCGTCACCGCGCTGGGAAGCCTGATCTCCTCGCTGACGCTCGGCCGCCTGGCTGACCGCTACGGCGCCGGACGCGTTGCCGCCTCAGGCTTCGCCTTGGGTGCCTTGTTGATCGTGCCGCAGGCCTTCGTGAACCATGTCTATCTGCTGATGCTGCTGCGCTTCGCGATGGGCTTGGCCCTGGGCGGTGTGCTGCCTTGCCTGAAGTCTGCGCTCAAGCACGCCTATCGCGATGCCCGGGGTCTGGGACGAGTCATGGGGCTATCGACCTCTTTCCAGTACGTGGGCCAGGTCGTGGGCCCCTTGATGGGAGGCCTCGTGGCGGCCAGTTGGGGCGCCAGCTATACCTTCCATGTCACGGCTGCCGTGGCCCTGGCCTGCGCGCTTCTGATGACCTTGGCCGCAAATTCCGAGAGCAACACCTGACCGATCGGTAAGGTGTTGTGTCCAGGTCATTTTATGATCACTGCATCGAGGAACCTGCGCCCGCGAAAGCGCTTCGATTTCCAGTATCCCATTGAAACGATGAGCGAGCAGATGGCGCAGCCCCATGAGGCTCCGTCATCAACGCATTGAGGGCACTGCACGCAGAAACAGCATCCGCCCTTCGCACTGCCAGAAAACCACGAAAGTGGTATAAAAATCGGATCTCAGAGGGGCCTCCATGCTGGGGAGCCACATCAGCTTGTGCAGCGCTCCGCCAACGCCATAGAGTCCAGCCGTCCCTATGACTCTCTCCTTGCAACTTACTTATCCTCACCCCTTCTGGACTCATGGGCGCTCCTGCTGCCCCAGGGTCTGATGCTTGGGCTGGGTGTCTCCTGCCTTCAATCGGGGGCGGTCGGCATCAATGGCGGCCAGAGGTTCGCAACGTTCCAGCGAGTCCCGGCAGCGCTCGGTAAGGCGCTGATATTCCCGCGTACCCTGCTGCTTCCAGGCCACTTCCTGATCGCTCAGCGCACGCTTCACCTTGGCCGGCGCCCCCATTACCAGCGATTGAGGCGGGCACTCGAACCCCGTCTTGACGAAGGCCGCTGCGGCGACAATGGAACGCTCACCAATGATTGCGCCATCCATCACCACGGCGTTCATGCCCACCATGGCATTTTCACCCACCGCACAACCGTGCAGCACGGCGCCATGGCCAATGTGACCTTCCTTTGCCACCCGGGTGATGGCGCCGGGAAAACCATGCATGACGCAGGTGTCCTGAAGGTTGGCCCCCTCCTCCATCACCAGCTGGCCAAAGTCACCGCGCATCACCGCGCCAGGGCCCACATAGCAACCAGGCCCGACGATGACATCGCCGATCAACACGGCAGTGGGATGCACGTAAGCAGTCGGATGTACAACGGGGGTCACCCCTTCGAGTCGATAGCATGGCATGGGCGTCTCCCTCAGTCGGATAGAACATGGCGGCGGCTCTGGACGACCACGAAGCGTGGCGCCACAAAGGCCTGGTCACACAGTGAGGCATTGGCCGCCGGGTTTCCGCCGGTAGCATGGAAATCGCTAAAGGCAGCGGACTGATTGATCATGACGTCGCTACTCAGGTTGAGCGAGAGAGGCACCGCCACGTCCATCGCCAACGCCTCGAAGCGCAGGGCCACGTCATCGTCAGTGGTGTAACCGCCAAAGGTAATGGCCCCCTTGTCACCAATGAGCTTACGCGCCAGCTCGATACTGTGATCGGTGCTGTCAGTCGCGATCACGAAACCGATGGGGCCAAAGCGCTCCTCACCTATCGAAGAGGCCGGCCTACTGCCGGAGGGTGCCCTTCAGCTGATCATCGGCGGCACCGGCGATCTCCTCGACCGGCTGGAGGAGCAGGATCTCGTCACCTTCACCGGCTCTGCCAGCACCGCGCTCACACTGAAGAGCCATCCCAATGTCCTCGCCAAGAGCATCCCCTTCAACGCCGAAGCGGATTTTCTCAACAGCGCCATCCTGGCGCCTGATGTCACACCGGACGACGAGGAGTTCGATATCTTTGCCAGGGAGGTGGTCAAGGAGATGACCGCCAAGGCAGGCCAGAAGTGCACGGCCATCCGCCGCGTCCTGGTGCCGGCCGAGAGACTCGATGCCGTGGCAGAGCGCATCCAGCAGCGCCTGAGCAAGATCAGCTTCGGCAATCCGGCCACGGAAGGTGTGCGCATGGGCGCGCTCGCCTCCTCTGCGACGCGGCGAGCGATCCCATGGCTCCGCGCTCACTGCGCCTGCAGGTGCGCCAGAGCTGGCAGCTCGACGAGCTGGCCGGATACTATCAGCGCTTCCTCGAGCAGTTCCGTCCGCTGTGGAGTCAATTGCGCGATGACGACCGCCTGGATGAACAGGAGTGCTTCATCGCCCGTACCCTGCTGATCCATGAGTACCGCAAGGTGCAGCTGCGTGACCCCCAGCTCCCTGATGCGCTACTGCCCACCTTCTGGGAAGGGCATCACGCCCATCAGCTGTGTCGTAACATCTATCGTGTGATTCACCGTCGCGCCGAGCGCTGGCTCGACCGCCACCTGGAGACCGCGGAGGGCCCGCTACCGGCACCCGGCCCGAGCTTCTACCAGCGCTTCGGCAGTCTGGACTGAATCACACGGCGCGCCCGCCCCGAACACGCTATGCCTGACAAAAAAACCGGCCCTTGGGCCGGTTTTGTCGCCTGCACAACCATGATGGGGTCACTTCAATCGCGATACCCCTCAATGCTCAGGTCGGCAGGTACTCCTCGCTCCAGCTCTCCGACACGACGCCGTCCTCTATCAAGCGCTCGATCTCCTCGGTGGAGTGGCCGAGTTCCTCGAGCACGCTGCGCGTCGACGCACCATACTTTTCAGCTGACACCAGGGGGTAGATCCTCCCGCGCTTGGGACGAATCGCATAGGGGTCTAGCTGAGTGATCACATGCCCGCTGGGGTGATCCTCGTAGACCGAGAAGGAGTAGCTGCCGCGACTGATGCCGGTGCTCCCATCCGCCGGATGGGCATTGTAGGAACGAAGCGTCTCGAGGTTTTCGCAGACGGCAGCGGCGATGTCGGCTGCCTGCAAGCGCTCTACCCAGTCCTGGGCACGCATGGTCAGGAAACGGGGCGCCAGGAAGGCGGCACGTTCACCCAGCGGTACCTCGACCAGACCTTCCAGGCCCTCGACATTGGCGAATTTGGGCAGGTCATACTCGTAGGCACTGATCAGCAGGATGCCGTCAGACGCGGAATAGAAACGCGACAGGTCACCGTAACCGTTCACTTCGCGACCCGCCGGCTCGTCGAACAGCCCGCGGCGCTCATAGTCGTAACAGAACGGCAGCTGAGCCAGGCCGCTCAGGGCGGACAGCGAGGTCTTGACCCGGTCGACCCGGCCGGTCTTGAGCTTCTGATACAGGGCCGTCGCAATACCGAGCGAAGCCCCGAAGCCGCACATCACATCGATGGTGCCGACGTGGGCGTGCTCTTCCGGCGTGTCCATGCTGCCGCCGAAGCGCAGCATGATGCCGGTGGTGGCCTGCACCAGGTCGTCGTAACCGAGATAATTGGTGCGCGGGCCCGGCAGCACACCGCTGAAACAGTCCAGCTGACAGAAGATGGCCTGGGGATTCAGGCGCTTCATGCCCTCTTCGGTCAGCCCCATGCGCTCCACCTGCTTGTCGGTGGCATTCCAGACCACCACATCGCTCTGGCGGATGAGCTCGTCGAGAATCTCCCGGCCCCTCGGCTGGGTGATATCGGTCAGCACCGACCGTTTGGAGCGCATGTGAGAGAGGCCAAAGATGACCGTATTCCAGCAGTCATAGAAGGGCTTGGCCGGATCGATCTTGATGATTTCCGCCCCGAAACGCGCCAGATACGCCACGGAATGCGGCCCGGCGATCACGTTGCACAGGTCGAGCACACGCACCCCTTCCAGCCAGCCATCGCGGGCATTCTTGGCGCGCACCCGCGGCAGTTTGGTCTCGATGCTGAGCAGTGCGTTCAACGCATCCTGATAGCCGACCCAGCGGCGTGGCGTCGGCGTCAGCATTTCCGTGCCACTACCCTGCAGCCACAGCATGGGGCCGGGCTGGGTCATGAGTCCAAATTCCGGATCGTTAACCTCGACCATCAGGCCCGCCGTCTCGGCATGGTCATCGTGGATCCACTCTTGCAACCAGCGCTGGGGGGCACCAGGGAACTTGCCACGACCGAAGATCTTCTCCCACTCCTTGGAGGTGCGGGTCATGAAGACCTCTTTCATGCGTGCGGCGATATGGTCGGCCCAGTGCTTGGGTAGCGGATAGACCCCGAGCGACATGTCGGAAGACCATTCGCTGGTCGGCCGATAGGTGTCGGGCTCCTCGTTCATCCCTTCGGCGATCAGCTCGTCGTAGATGCCCAGCACCTTCAGGCAGCGTTTGGCATGCTGATTGTGGCTCGGACAGACCACATAGAACATGCGGCCATCCTTGCACTTGTAGCTGCGATAAAAGGGATCCAGCAGCTCCTGGAGCTCATCGTAACTGAGGTTCATGGGCAGGCCTTCGATACGCCGGCGCTCGATCTCCTTCTCACGCTGGGTCTTGTAGCGCTCCGGCAAGCCATCGATCTTGATCGAGTTGTAGGTCAGCCCTTCCATCAAGGCGCAGACCAGCGGCACTTCGATCTCATCCCCCAGCCCCGTACGTTCACGCCCCTGCAGGGCCAGTACGACCGAAGAGGCCGCCAGCATGGTGCCGTAGGCAGAGCCCAGCGGCAGCGGTGAGAACGACGGATTGATCCCCATCAAGACCCGGTTGAGACCCATATCCGTGAAGACGCCGGAATTGGCCGCAATGACGCTTTCGAAGGCATGCCAGTCGCGTCGTAGCTCATCATTGGAGGCAAATCCGGGAATCGACAGGGTGATCAGTTCCGGGCGTTCCTCACGCAAGGCCGTGAAGTCGATACCGAGACGCGTCATCACGCCGGGACGGAAACTCTCGATAACGATATCGGCTTCCTCGATCAGCGCCAGGGCCTGCTCGCGCCCCTCCTCATGCTTGAGGTCGATGGAGATGATCAGCTTGTTGCGATTGAGAGTGGCATTGGCCGGTGACTTCCAAAGAGACCCACCCGGGGGATCGACATGAATGACGGTGGCGCCCAGATCCGCCAGGATCATGGCCACCGCAGGGCCGGCAATGAACTGGCCAAAGTCGATGACCTTGACATCTTTCAATGGCAAGTTCGAATGGGGATTTAATGCCATGATGGGTTTCCTTATGACGCCGATTTACGTTTGTCTCATCAGGAGACATCCCTGTCTCCTGACATGATCCATTACTTGTGGTGATCTTCGATGACCAGGTGAGGCTCCATGACCTTCTTGGCAAAGTCCTGACGCAGCCAGCGGATGAGGGACCAAGCCAGAATCACCAATACCGGGATCATCGGCAGAGCCACCACGATGGTCGACGTCTGGACCGCCTTGAGCCCACCCAACTGGATCAGGGCAACCCCGACGCCTGAGATCAGGAAGGCCCAGGTCAGACGAATGGAACGCTTGGGTTCCTGATAGCCGGACAGCTTTCGAGAAGTCACCGAGGCCAGCACATAGGCGGAGCTATCCAGGGTCGTGGCCAGGAAGATGAAACAGAGCAGGATGAACACGCCGGTCACCAGACCAGACATGGGCAGCGTATTGAGAATGGCCTGAACGGCTGACGGTATGCCGCCATCATTAAGGATAGCGGCCACATCCAGTGTACCCTTGACCTGCAGTTCGAGCGCATAGCCTCCCCAGACGGCGAAGAAGACCCAGCACCCCAACGAACCGAACACCATCTCCGCAATGATCAGCTCACGGATGGTTCGCCCACGAGAGATACGCGCCACGAACAGTCCCATCATGGGGGCGTAGGCGATCCACCAGGCCCAATAGAAGACCGTCCAGTCCTTCCAGAAGGTCGAACCACCGACCGGATCGGTCCACAGGCTCATCTCTACAAAATGAGAGACCATCTTGCCAAGACTGTTCACCCAACCTTCGACCATGAACAGAGAGTCTCCCACCAGGAAGGTGAAGCCCAGGAGGAAGATGGCCAGCCAGACGTTGATGTCGGACAGGATACGAATCCCCTTGGCCAGACCAAACCAGACGCTGGCAGAGAAGATCGCGGTCCAGATCAGCAATACACCGATATCCAGCATGAAGGATGGCTCGATGCCAAACAGCCCACTGGAAAGTTGAGACACCAGGGGCACCGCCAGACCCAGAGAGGTACCCACGCCGCCGACGATGCCGAAGACGACGACAGCATCCAGGATGACACCTAGCCAGCCATCGGCATAACGCCCCAGAAGCCCACGAGAAGCGACCGAGAGCCTGACACCGGGCCGATTGTGGACGTACATCGAATAGGCAATGGGAATGGCCGGCAAGCAGTAGAAGGCCCAGGGCGTGAAGCCCCAATGGAACTGGCCATAAGTGAGAGCCCATTCAGCCGCGGCATCACTCGCCGGTTTTACATCGAAAGGGGGGCCCATGAAGTAGTAAATGGGCTCTACCCACGCCCAGTTGACGATCGCGATACCGATCCCGCCGGCAAAGATCATCGCGACCCAGCTGAAGTACGAAAACTCAGGCTTGTCATCCGGGCCACCCAGACGCACATTTCCGTACCGGCTCACTGCCAGTCCTACGAGAAACAAGACCACACTAAGCCCAGCTATCATATACAGCCAGCCGAACTTGCCAGTCGCGAATGCGAAGGCAGCATTGACCAAGGCAGTTCCCGATTCCGGAAACAGGATAAGCGGTAACACCAGCCCGGCAATCACGAGAACCGAGGGTATGAAAACCCTCAGATCCAGGCTGTCACCCGATTGTTTTGGCGTGCTCATAGCGTTCACCTACTGGTTGTTGACGTTATTTTTTTCGTAAAGCGACGAAGACGGTGCAGGCGGCATCTAGCGATGACGGAAGACCGGCGCACGCTTCATGACGAAGGCGTTCATGCCCTCTTTCTGCCCCTCGGTGGCGAAGGCCGCCTGAAACAGTAGACGCTCCTGATGCAGGCCTTCGGCGAGCGGGGTCTCGAACGCCGCATTGACGGCTGTCTTGGCCATCTTCACGGCCGGTTGGTTATAGCCGGCGATGGTATGGGCCGCCTCGAGCGCATGTTGCATCAGCTCAGCCCTGGGCACCACCCGGGCCACCAGACCAATCTCCTTGGCTTCCTGGGCGCCGATATTACGGCCGGTCAGCACCAGGTCCATGGTCATCGCCTTGCCGATCGAACGCGCCAGACGCTGCGAGCCACCGATACCCGGCAGAATACCCAGCTTGATTTCCGGCTGGCCGAACTGGGCATCGTCCGCGGCGATGATGAAATCGCACAACAGGGCCAGCTCACAGCCACCACCGAGTGCGAACCCACCCACTGCCGCAATGATCGGTTTGGAGATCTGGCGCACCTGATCCCAGGGCGACAGGAAGTCATCCATGTAAAAATCGGCGAAGGACTTCTCGGCCATCTCCTCGATATCCGCACCGGCCGCGAAGGCCCTGGGATTGCCGGTGATGACGATGGCACCAATGCCCGGATCCGCATCCATCTCGCGAAGCGCGGCGAGTGTTTCTTCGGCCAGTTGCCGGTTGAGGGCATTCAGGCTCTTTGGACGGTTGAGGATGATGAGGCCTACCCGTTCGCGCCGCTCGACGACGATCATCTCGGGGCCACTGTTGTTCGGCTCATCAGAAGCGGAGGGCTCGGTGTCCTTCGGTTGCGCTTCCATTTTCTTATCCATCTTCCATCTCCCATTCATGCTTGGCGCTCTACTGGGCGTTGCAGCCAATAGAGAGCAAAGACCTGGTGGCAACTATGTGAACTCGATGGCGCCCTCACCCGGTCAACCGCTCGGCAACGACGCCTGTCGATCCCTGTCATCAGTCAACGATGCGATCCATACTGGGCCGCGAAATCTTCCTTTAGCATCACGAGCCGCGACCATTTAGATCGTGGCGTACTCCCATCATTTGACGCGATTCATTCTGGGTCGCGCTTGCGCGCTCTTCTTCGCCGGCTCGTCACTCGAACGACGGGGCCGAGATTCCTGCACGGCAGCGGGACGAAAGTCCTTGGTGGCCAGGTCCATTTCAGATGTCCTGGAGGGCGAGCCGTTTGCATCCGGCGACTTCGGCAGGTGGTAGGAGCCGTGACGCGCCATCAGCTCGGCCAGAATGGCTTCTCGATGTTGGCCAAGGCCCGGCGCCCTTGCGGGGATGTCACTATCGAAATCCTTGCGCCCGGTCAGCTTGATCGGGTTGCCCGCGGTCCTGAAGGGCTTGCCGCTTTTACCCTGAACCTGGACGATCATGTTGCGCGCTTTCAACTGCGGATGATCGAACAGCTTGTCGATGGTATTGATCGGCGAACAGGGAACCCCCTCCTCGTTCAGCAGATCCACCCAATGCTGCACGGGTTGCTCGAGCAGGATCTTTTCCATCTCGGCGACCAGCTCGGGACGGTTCTGGCAGCGCAGGTCGTTGTTGATGAACCTGGGGTCGAAGGCGAGTCTCGCCGCACCGATGGCATCGGCCATCAAGAGGAAGAGCGTATCGTTGCCGGCGGCGATGACGAGCTTGCCATCCTTGGCATTGAAGCTTTCGAAGGGCGCCAGTGAGGGGTGGCAGTCGCCTGTCCGATTGGGGACTTTCTTCTCTATGTCATAGCGAGCCAGTGCGGTTTCCATCAGTGCCGCCTGGCAATCGAGCATGCCGATATCGACACGGGTACCCTGCGCGTCCTTGGTCCGGCTGTAGAGCGACGCGATGATACCGATGGCCGCGAAGAGCGCCGCACTCAGGTCGCCGAAACTGGTTCCCACGCGGGCCGGCTCGCCGTCGGGCCATCCGGTGAGGCTCATGATGCCGCCCATGGCCTGCACCACCATGTCGTAGCCGGGTAACTCGCTGAAGGGGCCGGTATGACCGAAGCCGGAGATCGAGGAGTAGATCAGGTGGGGATGCGTTCTGGCCAGGCGATCCGGCCCATATCCCAGACGATCCATCACGCCGGGCCGAAAGTTTTCGACCAGCACATCGGACTCGTCCAGCAGTCGTTCCAGCAGCTCACGGTCGCGCGGCGACTTGATATCCAGAACGATGCTCTCCTTGTTCCGGTTGAAACAGCTGAAATACGCGCTCTCGCCCTCGACGAACGGCCCGAACTCCCGTGTGTCATCACCGGTCCCGATCTTTTCGACCTTGATGACGCGGGCGCCGAGATCGGCCAGCACCATGGTGCAATAGGGCCCGGCAAGCACCCGAGAAAAATCGAGCACGGTAATGCCGTCGAGCGGCCCCTTCTTGGGCTCCATTTGCGTTGACGTGGCCATCGGTGTCCTCCCCCAGTGCCTGTAGGATCTATTGTGATGCCAGGATCCAGCCCGCTGCCTTCTCGGCGATCATCAGTGTCGGTGAGTTGGTATTGCCGCTGGTGATGGTCGGCATGATGCTGGCATCCACCACGCGCAGACCGCTCACCCCTCGGACCCGCAGGTGGGAATCCACCACCGCCATGGGGTCGTCGTCGCGTCCCATCTTGGCGGTACCCACCGGATGGAAGATGGTGGTACCGATATCGCCGGCCAGTCGTGCCAGGTCGTCGTCGCTCTGGTACTGAACCCCCGGCTTGAACTCCTCGGGTTCGTACTTGGCAAAGGCCGGCTGAGCGGCGATATGGCGCGTCACCCGCAGCGAGTCGGCGGCGACCTGGCGATCCTCGGGCGTGCTCAGGTAGTTGGGAGAGATGGCCGGCGCCTGACGGGGGTCGCGACTCTTGATCCGCACCGTGCCCCGACTGGTCGGGTTGAGGTTGCACACGCTTGCCGTAATGGCCGGAAAATCATGCAGCGGCTGGCCGAAGGCCTCGAGGCTCAGCGGCTGGACGTGGTATTCGAGGTTGGGATGCTTGTAGTCTGAGGAACTGCGGGTGAAGGCGCACAGCTGGGAGGGCGCCATGCTCATCGGTCCGGAGCGTTTCAACGCGTACTCCAGCCCGATCCTGGCCTTGCCCACCAGCGAGTTGGCCATCGTGTTGAGGGTCTTGGCACCCTTGACTTTGTAGATCGAGCGGATCTGCAGGTGGTCCTGCAGGTTCTCGCCTACGCCGGGCAGATCTGACACCACCGGGATGTCATGCTCGGCCAGTAGCGATGCCGGACCGACGCCCGAGACTTGCAGCAGCTGCGGCGAGCCGATGGCACCGGCGGAGAGCACGACCTCGCGACTGGCCGTCGCCACGACCTCCTGCCCCTCACGCTCGACTGTGACGCCACGACAGCGGGGCTCGCTGCCCTCGCTCGAGGCGAAGTCGAGCTTCAGTACCTGGGTGGAGTGCCAGACCGTCAGGTTACCGCGCTGCTTGATACCGCGCAGGAACGCCTTGGAGGCATTCCACCGCCAGCCCGAGCGCTGGTTGACCTCGAAAGCGTCCACCCCCTCGTTGTCACCGCGGTTGAAGTCCCGGGTGCGGGGGATGCCGGACTCCACCGCGGCGGTGGCGAAGTCAGCCAGGACCTGCCACTTCAGGCGCTGCTTCTCGACGCGCCACTCGCCACCATGGCCATGGAACTTATGGTGCTCAGGGTCGGCGTCGCCGCCTTCATCCAGGCGATAATGATCCTCGTGGCGCATGAAGTCGGGCAGGCAGTTGTCCCAGCGCCAGGCATCGTCACCGGTCAGCTCGGCCCAGCCGTCATAGTCGCGGGCCTGGCCGCGCAGATAGAGCATGCCATTGATGCTGGAGCAGCCACCGAGGGTCTTGCCCCGCGGATAGATCAGCGAGCGACCGTTCAAGCCGGGATCGGGCTCGGTGCGGAAGCGCCAGTCGGTCCGCGGGTTATTGATGCAGTACAAATAGCCCACCGGAATGTGGATCCAGTGATAGTTGTCTCGCCCGCCGGCCTCGATCAGCAGCACCCGGTTGGCCGGGTCCGCACTGAGACGATTGGCGAGCAGGCAGCCGGCGGTGCCGGCGCCCACCACGATATAGTCGAAGGCATGGGTGTTGTTGGTCTGATCAGCCATGGCGTGCTCTCGCTGGGTATGCCGGCCCGCTCATGGGCGACCTCCGATCGGGGGATCACCCCGATCGGCCGGCATACCGGTCAGTCAGTGGAGGGGGGATTATTTGGCCGTCGGCATGGCGAACTCGGGGCCCGCGTCGATGGAATCCGACCAACGCTGCATGATCGACTTCTGCTTGGTGTAGAAGCGCACCCCTTCCTCGCCATAGGCATGGGTATCGCCGAACATCGAACGCTTCCAGCCACCGAAGCCGTGCCAGGCCATCGGCACCGGGATCGGCACGTTGATGCCCACCATGCCGACCTGAATGCGCCGACCGAACTCACGGGCCACGCTGCCGCTTTCGGTGAAGCAGCTGACGCCGTTGCCGAACTCGTGATCGTTGATCAGTTGAACCGCGGTGGCCACGTCCGGCACGCGCACGCAGGCCAGTACCGGGCCGAAGATCTCTTCCCGATAAATGGTCATCTCCGGAGTAACGTTGTCGAACAGGGTGCCGCCCATCCAGAAGCCGTCGGCGCAGCCTTCACCGGTGGTGGACGAATCGAACTCGCGGCCATCGACGATCATGTCAGCGCCTTCGGCCACGCCCTTCTCGATGTAGCCAGTGATGCGCTGATGCGCCTGAGCGGTAACGATCGGGCCCATCTCGGCATCGAGCTCCAGGCCATTCTTGACCTTCAGGTCACGCGCTCGCTCGGCCAGGCGCGGTACGATCTTGTCGGCCACGTCACCGACCAGCACCGCCACGCTGATCGCCATGCAGCGCTCGCCAGCGGAGCCATAGGCCGCACCGATCAGGGCATCGACGGCCTTGTCCAGGTTGGCATCCGGCATCACGACCATATGGTTCTTGGCACCACCCAGCGCCTGAACGCGCTTGCCGTTACGCGCGCCCCGCTCGTAGATCAGATTGGCGATGGGGGTGGAACCGACGAAGGAGAGCGCCTGGACGTCGGGGTGGTCGATCAATGCTTCCACCGAATCCTTGTCACCCTGCACCACATTGAAGACGCCATCCGGCAGGCCGGCCTGCTTGAGTAGATCGGCGATCATCAGCGATGCGCTGGGATCCAGCGGGCTCGGCTTGAGCACGAAGCTGTTGCCGGCGGCAATCGCTACCGGGAACATCCACATCGGTACCATCACCGGGAAGTTGAACGGCGTGATACCGGCGACCACGCCCAGCGGCTGGCGGGTCGTCCAGTTGTCGATACCGGTGCTGACCTGCTCGGTGTAGTCACCCTTGAGCAGTTGCGGAATGCCACAGGCGAACTCGACGATATCGATGCCGCGCGCCACTTCGCCCTGGGCATCGGTGAACACCTTGCCATGCTCACGGGTGATCGCTTCGGCCAGCTCGTCCTTGTGCGCGTTGAGCAGCTCGAGGAACTTGAACATCACTCGGGCACGGCGAATCGCCGGTGTGTCAGCCCACTTCGGGAAGGCTGCCTTGGCGGCGGCCACGGCGCTGTCCACGTCGCCCTGGGAGGCCAGCGCGACCTGCCCCGTTACCTGGCCGGTGGCCGGGTTGGTGACGTCCTGATAGCGGTCGGACCCTCCATTAGTCTTATAGCCATTGATATAATGCTCGATGCGTTCAGTCGTCATGCCGGCCTCCCATCTGATGTGGTGCTTCACACTGTACGGCCCATTCTGACGGGCCAGGTTAGGCCCCAAACTAACTCAAGCCGACGTGGAATCAATTGAGAAAGCCAAAATCAAGCTATAAGATTTACAAATAACTTATCGCTCACCGCAGCGGCCGCTCCAGGGGAGGCATGCATGCATGACATCAAGGCGCTACGCGCCTTCGTGGCTGTGGCTCATCAGGGAAGCGTGTCCCGCGCTGCCGCGGAGCTGCACCTGACCCAGCCCGCCGTCAGCCTCAAGCTCAAGCAGTTGCAGGACACCCTCGGCCTCACGCTCTTCCAGCGCCACGCCCAAGGCCTCTCACTGACCACCGATGGTTACGCCCTGCTGCCATCCGCAGAATCGGCGCTCGCGGCACTGCTGGCCTTCAGCATCAGCGCTCAGTCGATGCACGAGACGCTGCGCGGGCGCCTGCGCATCGGCACCATCGTCGACCCGGAGTTCATTCGCCTGGGCGCCCTGCTGCATCAGCTGGTTCAGCGTATCCCTCAGGTCGAGACGGAGTTGCATCACGGCACCAGCGGCTTCGTGCTCGAGGCACTACTGCGGCGCGAGCTGGATGTCGGTTTCTATCTGGAATCCCCGGGCCAGATGCCGAACACAGGGGAAGGCGCTCCGGCAGTGGAGATGATCGAACTGACCCAGTTCGCCTATCACGTCATCGCCCCGGCCGGCTGGGCATCCCGCCTGGCCCGTACCGACTGGCCCAGCCTGGCCGCCCTGCCCTGGATCGTCACCCCGCCGCGCTCCGTTCACTACCGGCTACTTGCCCAACGCCTGTTGACCCATGGCCTGACGCCGAACCGCGTGGCCCAGGTCGATCAGGAGCCCTGCATGATCGACCTGGTGCGTGCCGGCGTCGGCCTGGCGCTGGCCCGGGATGCCAATGCCCTGCAGGAGCGCCAGGAGCGCGGCCTGATCATTGCCCAAGGTATCAGCCTGCCCTGTGCACTGAGCTTCGTCTGGCTCGCGGAACGCCGCGACGAGCCGATCATCGCCGCCGTGCGCGGCGTGCTGGCCGATATCTGGTCGTCCTGAGGGGCATTCGAGCCAGCCGGTACGCCTTCGTGGCGAGGATGGAGGGAATGCCAGGCATAAAAAAACCGGCTACTGAGAGCCGGTTCTTTTCAATTCGTGGCGGAGGGGGAGGGATTATCGGCTCGCTTCGCGAGGCCGCTTGTCGGCGCTCGAACACCAAAACCGCAAGCGCCTCGGTGCGAACCGGAGGGTTCTCATCCACTCCCCCTAACCAATGCCTAATTCCAGGCATGAAAAAACCGGCTACTGAGAGCCGGTTCTTTTCAATTCGTGGCGGAGGGGGAGGGATTATCGGCTCGCTTCGCGAAGCCGCTTGTCGGCGCTCGAACACCAAAACCACGAGCGCCTCGGTGCGAACCGGAGGGTTCTCATCCACTCCCCCTAACCAATGCCTAATTCCAGGCATAAAAAACCGGCTACTGAGAGCCGGTTCTTTTCAATTCGTGGCGGAGGGGGAGGGATTATCGGCTCGCTTCGCGAGACCGCTTGTCGGCGCTCGAACACCAAAAACGCGAGCGCCTCGGTGCGAACCGGAGGGTTCTCATCCACTCCCCCTAACCAATGCCTAATTCCAGGCATAAAAAAACCGGCTACTGAGAGCCGGTTCTTTTCAATTCGTGGCGGAGGGGGAGGGATTCGAACCCTCGAAGCCTTTCGACTTACACACTTTCCAGGCGTGCTCCTTCGACCACTCGGACACCCCTCCGCATTGTCATTCCGCCCGTTTCGGCTTTGCCGCTTCGTTCAGAACGGCGCACATCATATCGGCCTAAGCCCGTGATCGCAAGCCATTTTTTCCATCACTTGGCTTTTTCTACCTCAGCGCCAACGCTCGACGTAATCCTGCGGATCGCGCGCCGGCGGCTGGGGGTAACGGCCACCCGGCTGGCCGAGATAGAGATAGCCGATCAGCTCTTCGTGCTCATCCAGCCCAAGACCGCGCCACACGCTCTTGTCATGGGCATAGGTACCGGTGCGCCACATGGCTCCCAGCCCTTGCGCGAAAGCCGCGTAGAGCATCGCATGCGCGGCGCAACCTGCGGAGATGACCTGCTCCACCGGCGGCACCTTGGGCAGATCCGGTGTGATGCGCGCGATCACCGCGATGATCATCGGCGCTCGCTTGGGTTTCTTGCGCGCAGCATCGAGATTGCCGTCGTCGATATGCGGGTTGGCCTGATAATCGGATCGGGCGAACAGTTCACCCAGCCGATCGAGTCCTTCACCACTGAACTCGATGAAGCGGTACGGGGTCATTTCCTTATGATCCGGCGCCCGCAGTGCCGCACGGTAGATGGCGTCGAGCTGCTCGGCGGTGGGCGCCGGACCGGCCAGCTTGCCCATCGAGCGACGCTGATGCAGTAGCGTCATGGCATCCATGTCTGACTCCTCTGAGACATCGTTGGTAACACGCAAAGGATCGCTCGACTCTACGTCAAAAGCGCTACTGCCGCAGCAGACGTGGAGGCAACGCCGGCGTCCAACCCGGCGTGGCCCGCCACGGGTTGATGTCGAGCCCGCCGCGACGCACATAGCGCGCCATGACCAGCAGTCGCTCGGGGCGGCAGCGCGCCATCAGATCGACGAAGATATGCTCGACACAATGCTCGTGAAAATCCTGATGCCGGCGATAGGAGACGATGTAGCGCAGCAGCGCGGCCCGATCGAGTCGCGGCCCGCGATAGGCGATCAGCACACTCCCCCAGTCCGGCTGCCCGGTGACCGGACAATTGGACTTGAGCAGATGCGAGTGCAGCGCCTCTTCGACGATATCGCCCTCGTCGCAGGCGAGCAGCTCGGGGGCCGGCGTGTAGCGATCGATAGCGACATCGAGTTCGTCGATGCCATCACCCGGCAGCGGCGCCGGTGCGAGCGCGGGATCATCGACACCGAACAGCTTGACAGTGACCGGGGCACCGGCCGCGGCACTCAAGTCCCGCTGCAGCAGTTCGATCACCGCGTCACGGTCGGCGAACGTCGTCTGGTTGAAGCCGTTGAGATAGAGCTTCCAGGATTTGGATTCGATCAGATAGGGCGAATCCGCCGGCAGCCGGAAGCGCGCCACCGCGACCACCGGCTTGCCACGCGGATCGAGCCAGGAGAGTTCGAAGGCCCACCACTCGTCACCACCGACGAACGGCAGTGACGCCGCCTCGATCCCCAGCGGCGCCCGGTTGGCGGCACGCTCGATGGGAAACAGCAACGCTGCGTCGTAGCGCTCGGGGTAAGCGGATTCGCGACCCAGCGGCGCATCAGCGAGGGTCTCCGGGCGCGGCGTGGTCATGAGCGAATCCCCTTGCCGCGATTGAGCATCCACAGCGCCAGGCACCAGAAGGCGACGATGAAGGCGGCGATGGCGATCAGCGCCCCGCTCACCGGAATGTCGGAAATGCCCAGAATGCCGTAGCGGAAAGCGTTAACCATGTAGAGGATCGGGTTGATCATGGTCACCTTCTGCCAGAACTCGGGCAGCAGGTCGATCGAGTAGAACACGCCCCCCAGGTAGGTCAGCGGCGTCAGCACGAAGATCGGGATGATCGAGATGTCATCGAACTTCTTGGCCAGCAGCGCATTGATGAAGCCGCCGATCGAAAACAGCAAGGCGGTCATCACCACCACCATCAGGGTCAGGAACGGATGATGCAGGTCGAGATGGGTGAAGAACAACGAGACCACCGTCACGATCAGCCCAACGCCGAGCCCGCGTGCGGCGCCGCCGATGACGAAGCCGGCCAGGATGACCCAGTTGGGCATCGGCGAGACCATCATCTCCTCCACGCTGCGCTGGAACTTGTTGGAGAAGAACGATGACGCCACGTTGGAGTAGCTGTTGGTGATCACCGACATCATGATCAGGCCCGGCACGATGTAGGACATGTAAGAGATGCCGTGCATCTCGCCCACACGTGACCCGATCAGGTTGCCGAAGATGATGAAGTACATGGTCATGGTGATGGAGGGCGGCACCAGGGTCTGGGGCCAGATCCGCACGAAACGGCGCACCTCTTTCACCACCATGGTCCAGAGCGAAATCAGCAGTTGCCGGGTATTCAAGATGCCGTCTCCTTGGCCGGTGTCGAGGTGGCGCTGTCGATGCCGCTACCGGCATCCGGCTGCGAGGTCATCGAGACGAACAGCTCTTCCAAACGATTGGCACGGTTACGCATGGAGAGCACGCGCACGCCCTGGCGAGTCAATTGCTGGAAGGCATCGTTGAGATCGGTACCCTTGCGCACGGAGAGTGCCAGCTGGTGCGAGTCGACCCGCTCGACCTCGAAGCCCTCCACCTGGGGTGCGGTCTCCAGTGGCTCGGCCAGATCGAGCAGGAAGGTTTCGGTGTCCAGCTCGGTCAGCAGGCCGCGCATCGAGGTATTCTTGATGATCTCGCCCCGATTGATGATGGCGATATTGCGGCACAGGCTCTCGGCTTCCTCGAGATAGTGCGTGGTCAGGATGATCGAGGTGCCCTCCTCCTCGTTGATCCGGCGCATGTACTCCCACATGCTGCGACGCAGCTCGATATCGACCCCGGCGGTGGGCTCGTCGAGGATCAGCAGACGCGGACGGTGGATCAAGGCACGCGCGATCATCAGCCGCCGTTTCATGCCACCGGAGAGCATGCGCGCGGCGCCGTTGCGCTTGTCCCACAGGCCGAGATCCTTGAGCAGGCGCTCGCAACGCGGCTTGGCCTCCTTCATCGGCATGCCGTAGTAGCCCGCCTGGGTGAGGATGATGTCCTCGACCTTCTCGAACTGGCTGAAGTTGAACTCCTGCGGGACCACGCCGAGGTTGTATTTCGCCTTGGCGAAGTCACGGTCGATATCGATACCGAAGATCTTCACCTGGCCCGCGCTCTTCTGCACCAGTGAGCAGACGATGCCCAGGGTGGTGGACTTGCCCGCGCCGTTGGGGCCGAGCAGCGCGAAGAAGTCGCCCTGCTCGACATCGAGGTCGATGCCTTTGAGGGCTTCGAATCCATTACCGTAGACTTTGGTCAGCCCGCGGATGGACAGTGCCGGTTCTGCCATCAGGGATTCCTGTCGAGTACATAGAAGAAGAAGTGCCGCCACATATGGGGGCCGATCGATGGAAAATCAATCTTTAGCAGACGAACAAAATTTATCGTCATCGCGTGCGTCACTATCGCCGGCGTCACCGACGCTACCGTGTCAGCGTAGTCGGGAAGCCAGCCAGCGGCAGCGAGGGCGGGATCGTGGTACGCGATGCGTAGCGGGAAGACACACCCGACGCGATACCGCCAGGCCGAGGAAGATGGCAACAGACGACGACATCTCGACACCTCGGATGAGATAAGGAGAGCTATCGATTACGCGTCAGACACCACGAAATTGGAGCGGGAAAGGAGATTGATCGGACCGGCGTTCCTGCTCACGACCCTCGACCACGCTTCAAGTACCACTAATTTGGAGCGGGAAAGGAGATTCGAACTCCCGACCCTCGCCTTGGCAAGGCGATGCTCTACCACTGAGCTATTCCCGCTTGTCGGTCGAAGACTGGCTTCGACAGGATGATCGAGCGATCATCGAAGTGGCGTCCCATAGGGGGTTCGAACCCCTGTTACCGCCGTGAAAGGGCGGTGTCCTGGACCACTAGACGAATGGGACGCAGGACCGGCGCGTGACAGCCAGGCGGAGCCTTCGATCACCTGCCGGGTACCACAAAACTGGAGCGGGAAAGGAGATCGATCGGACCGGCGTTCCGGCTCACGACCCTCGATCACGCTTCAGATACCACAAAACTGGAGCGGGAAAGGAGATTCGAACTCCCGACCCTCGCCTTGGCAAGGCGATGCTCTACCACTGAGCTATTCCCGCTTGTCGTGTCGAAGTCTGGCTTCGACGGGATGATCGAGCGATCATCGAAGTGGCGTCCCATAGGGGGTTCGAACCCCTGTTACCGCCGTGAAAGGGCGGTGTCCTAGACCACTAGACGAATGGGACGCATTGCTGGAGCGGGAAAAGGAGATCGATCGGACCGGCGTTCCGGCTCACGACCCTAGACCACGCTTCAATAACCACTAAATTGGAGCGGGAAAGGAGATTCGAACTCCCGACCCTCGCCTTGGCAAGGCGATGCTCTACCACTGAGCTATTCCCGCATCCTGACTGACGAACCGAACCGGCTTCGACAGTATCTTCTAAAGAGTCGAGTGGCGTCCCATAGGGGGTTCGAACCCCTGTTACCGCCGTGAAAGGGCGGTGTCCTAGACCACTAGACGAATGGGACGCAATGTCTCGTCTCCGTCGAGATGGCGCGCATATTACTGAGGGTGCCCGAAGCTGTCAAGCAATTGATTTCACCGATGTTCATCGCCACCTAAAACGCACTGGCCAGAGCGCCGCAAATGGCCTGTAATGCAGACAGGTGACGAGGCACGAGGAGACCCGCCATGAGTAGAATCAAGAAGAGCGACGCCGAGTGGCGCGAACAGCTGACCCCGGAGCAGTACCACGTCACTCGGGAAAAAGGCACCGAGCCACCTTTCAGCGGCGACTACCAGGTGGAGCCGGTCCAAGGCATCTATCACTGCGTCTGCTGTGGCGCCCCGCTATTCGAGAACGAGCACAAGTTCGAAGCACACTGCGGCTGGCCCAGCTTCGACCGCCCGCTGGCCGCCGCCTCGGTGGAAGAGCACACGGACACCAGCCACGGCATGCGCCGCATCGAGGTGACCTGCCGCCGCTGCGACGCCCATCTGGGCCATGTCTTCCCCGACGGCCCGACGGAGACCACCGGCCAGCGCTACTGCATCAACTCGGTGGCCATCACCTTCCATGCCGGCGAATGATTGCACCCGTGGCAAGCCCCCAAGGCCACGCTGCACTGGGTCAGGGTAGCGCCAGGACCCTAGTCCCAAGACCGTAGCGCCAGGACGGTAGCGCCGAGACATGGGTTCCAAGACATGGGTTCCAAGACATGGGCGCCAGGACAGCAACGTCGAAACGAAAGCCCCGCACACTCCCAACACGCCAGCGCCCCGACCTCGGTCGGGGCGCTGTCATTGTGACTGTCGCCGCTTATCCGACCAGGCTCAGCTGCCGCGGTAGGTAGAATAAGCGTAGGGGCTCAGCAGCAGCGGGATATGGTAGTGCTGCTGCGTGTCGACGACCTCGAACGGGACGGTGATTTCGGGAAAGAAGGTCTCGGTGCCGCGGTCACGGTACCAGTCACCGGTAGCGAAGACGGCGCGATAGACACCGGCCTCGAACGTCTCATCTTCGGGATAGAGCGCTGAGATCCGCCCGTCCTCGGAGGTGGTCCCGGTGGCGATGGTCTCCCACTGGCCGTCGGCCCGATGCTCGAGCGTGACCTCGACGCCCGCCGAGGGTTTGCCGCTCTGAGTATTCAGGACATGTACGCTGATCGGATTGCCGGCGGCCAGCGAGACGCTGGCAACGCCGGTGAGCAGCAGGCCGGCGGCGATGGATACGAGAGGTTTCATGCGGGGCTCCTTTCCCTGCGTTTGATGACCCATACCTCTACGCCGCCCGCCGGCGACTGGATGCACGACATGGCCATCACCCGTCGGCTGCCCTCAGCCGCCGTTCACGCCGCCCCCACCCTGCAGCCGCTGAGGGCCGCATCCTGCTAGAATGTTTGCCCGCTTGGCGTCGGGCGCCCCCCGACAGGCATGACATTGGCAGGAGAGACGTATGCTCGGCTGGTATCCCGGTCACATGAACAAGGCGCGCCGCCAGATCACCGAGGCGCTGCCGGAGATCGACGTGGTCATCGAGGTGCTCGATGCGCGTCTGCCCTACTCCAGCGGCAACCCGATGCTGGCCGATCTGACCGAGCACAAGCCGGTGCTCAAGATCCTGTCGCGGGCCGATCTCGCCGACCCCGAGGCGACCCAGGCTTGGATCGCGCACTTCGATGCCCAGCCCGACAGCCGCGCCATCGCAGTGACCACCACCCAGGCCCGCGAGCTGAAGCAGATTCCGGCGCTGTGCCACGAACTGGCCGGCCAGGTCCGCGCCGACCGCGACGTGCGGGTCATGGTGATGGGTATCCCCAACGTGGGGAAATCGACTCTGATCAACGGCCTCGCCGGGCGCAAGATCGCCAAGACCGGTAATGAGCCGGCGGTGACCAAGCGCCAGCAGAAGATTCGTATCGACGGCCGCGTGGCGCTGATCGACACCCCCGGCGTGCTGTGGCCCAAGATCGAGGATCAGGCCAGCGCCTACCGGCTCGCCGCCAGCGGCGCCATCCGCGATACCGCGATCGAGTACGTGGATGTGGCCATCGTCTGCGCTGCCGAGCTGGCCAGGCGCTACCCAGAGGCGCTGCGCGAGCGCTACAAGCTCGACGACCTGCCGGCTTATGTCGCCCCGGTGGCGGCAGAGAGCGTGGATGCCGATGGTCCCAAGCTGGTCGACCTGCAGGCGCGGGCCGGATTCGACGGTCATGCGATCATGAATGAGATCGCACGCAAGCGCGGCGGGTTGAAGGCCGGCGGTGTGATCAATCTGCACCGCGGTGCCGAGGTGCTGCTGCACGAGCTGCGCGACGGCAAGCTCGGACGGGTCACCCTGGAGCTGCCCACGGACATCCCCGCCCCGGAACCGGCCCCCGAAGACGACGACGCGACCCCGCCGCCGAACTGACGCCAGGGCATACAGATCGTCCCGACAGCCACGCGCTTCTGCCCCTTGCGCCGCGTCCGCGCGGCGTTATGCTGGGCATCGGCGACTCAGCCCGCCACCCGCTCACGGCATCCACGAACCCGCCTGACCTCTTCGGTTGTGCAGCACACGGAACCCTCATGACCAGCCCCATTCGGAAATCGCACAAGCTCGACAACGTCTGTTACGACATCCGCGGGCCGGTCCTCGAACACGCCAAGCGCCTCGAGGACGAAGGCCATCGCATTCTCAAGCTGAACATCGGCAACCCTGCCCCCTTCGGCTTCGAAGCGCCCGAAGAGATTCTGCAGGACGTGATGCGCAACCTGCCGACGGCACAGGGTTACTGCGACTCCAAGGGGCTCTACTCGGCGCGCAAGGCGATCATGCAGGAGTGCCAGCGCAAGGGCATTCCACAGGTCGGCATCGAGGACATCTTCATCGGCAACGGCGTCTCCGAGCTGATCGTGATGGCGATGCAGGCGCTGCTCAACGACGGCGACGAAGTACTGATCCCGGCACCGGACTATCCGCTGTGGACCGCCGCCGCCAATCTCTCCGGCGGCCATCCGGTGCACTACCTGTGCGACGAGGCCAACGAGTGGGCGCCGGATATCGCCGATATTCGCGACAAGATCACCGCACGCACGCGAGCGATCGTGCTGATCAACCCCAACAACCCCACCGGCGCGGTCTATCCGCCGGCGGTGGTCAAGGAGATCCTCACCGTGGCCCGCGAGCACGGGCTGGTGGTGTTCTCCGACGAGATCTACGACAAGATCCTCTACGATGGCGTCGAGCACGTCTCCACCGGGGCCCTGGCCGAGGACGACCAGCTGGTGGTGACCATGAACGGGCTCTCCAAGAGCTACCGCTGCGCTGGCTTCCGCTCCGGCTGGATGATCCTCTCCGGCGGCCTGGGCAAGCAGAACGCCGAGGACTTCATCCAGGGGCTCAACATGCTGGCGTCGATGCGGCTGTGCGCCAACGTGCCGGCCCAGCATGCGATCCAGACCGGACTCGGCGGTTATCAGTCGATCAACGATCTGATCCTGCCCGGCGGACGTCTACTGGCACAGCGTGACGTGGTGTATGAAAAGCTCAATGCCATTCCCGGCGTCTCCTGCGTCAAGCCCAAGGGGGCGCTCTACGCCTTCCCCCGGCTCGATCCAGAGATCTATCCGATCCACGACGACGCTCAGATGGTGCTCGATCTGCTGCTGCAGGAGCGTATCCTGCTGGTCCAGGGCACGGCCTTCAACTGGCCCACTCCCGACCACGTGCGCATCGTCACCCTGCCCTGGGCGGACCAGTTGGGTGACGCGATCGACCGTTTCGCCCGCTTCCTCGCGCGCTACCGTCAGTGACCGGCGGCGGTGGCCCCGGGCCACCGCGGCGCGCTCGATGCGTGCCCTTCCCCCTCTTGAAACCTATCGCTTAACGTCGTATCTAACGGTTCATAACCAGCTGATTAACCGGCGATAACACATAACAGGCTAAGCAATAGCCGGGGGCCATCCGGCCCTCGGTAACGCAGGTTTTCCACGACTGAGGGTAGAAACCGATGATGCGAATCATCCTGTTCTTGGCAACCAACCTGGCGGTGGTTCTCGTCGCCAGCATCACGTTGCGCTTGCTGGGCGTCGAGCCCTATCTCAACGCCAACGGGCTGAACATGAACAGCCTGCTGATCTTCTGCTTCGTGTTCGGCATGGCCGGCTCGCTGGTGTCGCTGTTCATCTCCAAATGGATGGCGAAGATGAGCACCAAGGCCAAGGTGATCGACCAGCCGAGCAACTCCACCGAGCAGTGGCTGCTGGACACCGTGCGCGAGCTTGCCCAGCAGGCCAATATCCAGATGCCGGAAGTGGCGATCTTCCCGGCCCAGCAGTCCAACGCCTTCGCCACCGGCTGGAACAAGAACGACGCCCTGGTGGCTGTCTCCCAGGGGCTGCTCGAACGCATGCGCCCGGAAGAGGTGCGGGCGGTGCTGGCCCACGAGATCGGCCACGTGGCCAATGGTGACATGGTCACCCTGGCGCTGATCCAGGGGGTGCTCAACACCTTCGTGATGTTCTTCGCCCGCGTGGTGGCCCAGGTGGTCGACAGCTTCCTGCGCGGCCGCGACAACGGCGGCGGCCTCGGCTTCATGGGGTATTTCGCCGTCGTCATCGTCGCCGAGATCGTGTTCGGCCTGGTGGCGTCGATCATCGTCGCCTGGTTCTCACGCTTTCGCGAGTATCGGGCCGATGCCGCCGGGGCCAAGTATGCCGGCGCCGGGTCCATGATCAACGCCCTCTCCCGACTCAAGGCGGAGACCCAGCAGCCGGACCAGATGCCGGATTCGCTGACCGCCTTCGCCATCACCACCGGCCAGACGCGCAAGCTGATGGAAAAGCTGTTCGCCAGCCACCCGCCGCTGGATGATCGGATCCGCGCGCTGAAAGAGTCCGCCTACCGCGACTGAGCGCCATACCCTGGCATCACGTTCGACCGCACAACGCCCCGCCCCCTCGGCGGGGCGTTCTTGTCTATCACGGCTGCCGCCCCCTGAGAGCGCCCCCAAAGACCGGGCGATATCGCTGTATGCCAACACCGACTGCGCAAGCGACCAGGAGGTGACTTTCCCGGCGCACGGATGAGAATGGTTGACATTCATCCTCAAGCACCGTTCAATTGGTTGACTTTATCAACCAAAAAACGGAACTTTCATGTCCCAAGCGCTCGCCGGCGATACCCTTCACCGCCTGCTGCACGCCTACAAGCGCGCCCTGCGCCGCGCCTACGACGATGAGCGGCTCGGACTCGGCGTCGCGCAGATCCGCACGCTCAAGGCGATCCGCGGCCTGGCACCGTGCAGCGCCAGCGAGATCAGCGCGCGACTCACGTGGGACAAGGCCCAACTGGCGCGCCTGCTGAGCGATCTCGACACCCGCGGACTGGTGTGCCGAAGTCCGTCACCCGACGATGGCCGGCGCCAGCGACTGACGCTCAGCGACACCGGCCAGGCCATGCTGGCGCGGATCGATGCCTGTGAGCAGCGCGCCCATTCGCATCTCGCCAAAGGCTTGAGCGAGTCCGAGCTCGCCGCCTTCGAGGCGCTGGCGCAGCGTCTGATCGACAATCTCGAACGTCCCACGCCCTCTGCTGACTGACAGGAGCCCCGTATGCCCAAGACACCACCACGTGCCTTCACCGTGCTCGCCCGGCAGCCACTGACCCCACACATGCTGCGCCTCACCCTTGGCGGCGAGGCGATGCGCACCTTCCCCGCCGATCAGGCCAGCGCCTACATCAAGCTGGTGCTGCCCGGGGAGGACGATACGCCAGCGCGGATGCGCACCTATAGTGTGCGCCGGCAGCTTGAGGACGCCATCGAGGTCGACTTCGTGCTCCACGCCGACGGCGGGCCGGCGGCCAACTGGGCGCGCAACGCCCGCCCGGGGGACATCATCGAGATCGCTGGCCCCGGGCCGGTCAAGCGGGTGGCAGAGGACGCCGACTGGTATCTACTGGTAGGCGACATGACCGCCCTGCCGGCGATCGCCGCCAATCTCGAACGGCTGCCGCCGCAGGCGGTAGGAGAAGTGATTGTCGAGGTGATCAGCGAGGCCGATATCCAGCCGCTGACGGCGCCGCCCGGGATGCGTATCAGCTGGCGCATTGAATCGCACCCGGGACGCGACAGCGAGGGCCTGCTTCGCGCCGTGAGCGAACTGGCCTGGCGGCCGGGAAAAGCGGGTATCTGGATCGCCTGCGAGTTCTCGGCGATGCGCCACCTACGCCGCCACCTGCTCGACGAGCGCGGCGTCGACAAACGCGAGATGTATCTCTCGAGCTACTGGAAGTATGGTGCCAGCGAAGACGGACACCGCCTCAGCAAGCGCGAGGATGCCGAGCGCGAAAGCGCCTGAGCGTCGGCTACGACGCTCGATCCTGCGTGACACTCGACCCCATACCCCTCGCCCCGCCGCGGCGCTCAGTCAGGCGTGGCGACACCGAAGCCGAAGCCGCGCAGCACCGCCTCGAGTTCAGGGGCCGCGGCGGTGAGCGCCACCTCCAGGGTCTGGAACTCGCGGCGTACCGGATAGTCGCGACGATAGGCGTCGAAGCCCTGGGCCATGCCCAGGCGCCGGCGATAGCGCTCCAGCCCCATGGCGTCGCGGCGCGGGTCGTAACAGGCCCGCGCGCACAGCCGCAGCGCGTCGTCGCGGGGCGTGTCGGCGTCGAGCACCAGTCGCGGCAGCCAAGGCGCCGGTGTCAGCCGCTCCAGGCTCTGCCGCGCGGGTAGACCGAACTGACGCGACAGTGCCTGATAGATCATCTCGGTGCCGCGCAGTTTGCCATCGACACTATGGCCGGCGATGTGCGGCGTGGCGAGATCGACCCGGGCATAGAGCGCTTCGTCGATCCCCGGCTCCTGCTCCCACACGTCGAGCACGCAGCGCAGGTCGGCGTCGCGAGCCAGACGTTCGTTCAGTGCCGTGCCGTCGAGGCAGTCGCCACGGCCAGCGTTGAGCAGCACGGTCCCCGGCGCCAGCGCCTCGATCCGCCGCCGATCGAGCAGATGCCGGGTGGCATGCGCTCCAGCGGCCACCAGCGGCGTGTGCAGACAGATGACATCGGCGCGCGCGATCAGCGCGTCGAGGTCGACGAACCCCACGCCCCCTTCCGCTTCGGCACGCGGCGGATCGCAGATCAGGTGATCGATGCCCAGCGCCGCCAGACGTGCGGCGAGGCGCCCGCCGACGTTGCCGGCCCCGACGATACCCACGGTCTTGGCGAACAGGTCCTCCCCGTCGCGCTCGCTCAACAGCAGCAGGCTGGAGAGCACATAGTCGACCACCGCCTCGGCGTTGCAGCCGGGAGCGTTGGCAAAACCGATCCCGTGCTCGCGCAGCGCCGCCAGGTCGACGTGGTCGGTGCCGATGGTGCAGGTACCCACGAACTTGAGTCGCGACCCGGCCACCAGCGCCGCATTGACCGGGGTGATCGAACGCACCACCAGGGCGTCGTGATCGCGCACGCTGGCCGCGCTCATCTCACGCCCGGGCTGGCGCGTCACCTCCCCCAACTCGCCGAAGAAGGCCTCCGCCAGGGGCACGTTCTCGTCCACCAGAATTCGCATGTCTACGGCTTCTCCCTGTCGGCCTGAAGGGCTTGCGCAGTACGCGTCGATTTCTGCCGCGCTTGCTTTACAATGAGCCCGATACGAGCCATGACGGCACGGCCGCGCCGCCCGGCGCAGCCATCTTAGGCGGGACACCCGGCAGGGACAAGCCGGGGCATACAACCACGACAGGAGTTCGCGTGATCGTTCGTTGGGAGAGTGGACACGACTACGTTCTGGTGCACCTGCACCAGGACATGTTCGGCGACTGGATCTTCAGCCGCGCCTGGGGCCAGATCGGCACCCAGTATGGCGGCCTCAAGCATGCCGTGGCCGAAAGCCGGGAGCAGGCCATGCTGTGGCTCGACGACCTGGCGCATATCCAGCTGGCGCGCGGCTTCCGCAAGGTGCTGGAAGCCGACGACGACAGCCCCGAAGGGCGCCGCGCCATGGCCCAGCTATCGTTGCTCGACTGAGTCTCTGGCTCGCCTGCCCTCTCTGAATCAAGGGCGCGACGCAACCCCGTAGGCGTCGCTGCCCTGGCACCCGCCACCGGTCACCAGGGGGATGCGCCATCGTCACTCGCGATGGCGGATGCTGAAGCAGTGGTGCAGATTGGCGCGCCGGCTGAAGTCCGGGTCGAAGGTCTGCGCGGTGATCTCCGTCACCGCGAAGCGCGCCGACAGCGCCGGATCGAGCTTGAAGCGCTGCTGGTTGTTGGAGAAGATCAGCTCCCCACCCGGTGCCAGCCGCGCCATCGCCAGCTCGACCAGACGCACGTGATCACGCTGGATATCCAGCGTGCCGGCCATCTTCTTCGAGTTGGAGAAGGTCGGCGGATCGAGAAAGATCAGGTCGAAACTGCCACCCGCGGTCTCTAGCCAGCGCAGACAGTCGTCGCGCACCACCCGGTGACGACCGGGATCGAGCTGGTTGAGCGCCAGATTGTCCCGCGCCCAGTCGAGATAGGTATTCGAGAGATCGACACTCAGGCTGTCACTGGCCCCGCCCAGGGCGGCGTGCACCGTGGCCGTGCCGGTGTAGCAGAACAGGTTGAGAAAACGCTTGTCCGCGGCGCGTTCGCGTAGCAGCCGGCGCACCGGGCGGTGGTCGAGGAACAGCCCGGTGTCGAGATAGTCGGTGAGATTGACCCACAGCTTGGCCGGCCCCTCCTCGATCACGAAGCGCTCGCCGCTGTCGCTCTGCTTGCGGTACTGCGCCTTGCCGCTCTGCCGCTCACGCTGCTTGTAGTGGATCTGCTCGGGGCGCACATCGAGCGCCGCCGGGATCGCACTCAGCGCATCGAGCAGCCGCCGCTGGGCCTTGTCGGCGTCGACCGAACGTGGCGCAGCGTACTCCTGGACATGCACCCGGTGACCATAGACGTCGATCGCCAGCGCATACTCCGGCATGTCGGCGTCGTAGAGCCGGTAGCAGCGCTCCCCCGACTGCTTGAGCCACTTGGCCAGACGCTTGCGATTCTTCTGCAAGCGGTTGGCGAACATCTGCGCGCCCTCGCTCAGCGGCGCCGACGCGTCCGTCGCCGGCGTCTGTGCGGTCGAGGCGGTCGCAGGGGCCTCGGGATCGCGCGCCGCGACATCGGCCAGCAGCAGCTTGCAGTCGAGCGGTCCGTTCTTGAACGCGTACTGCTTGTGCGCACGCAGGCCCAGGCGATGGCCAAGATCCGGGTTACCGGTGAACAGCGCCAGCTGCCAGCCGCCGAAGTGCTGCTTCAGCCGCTGCCCCAGATCGCCGTAGAGCGCCACCAGCTCCGGCAGCTCGCCAAGACGCTCGCCGTAGGGCGGGTTGGTGATCACCAACCCCGGCATGGTGGCCTCGGCGGGCGGCGTCAGCCCCTTCACTGCAGCGCCGGCCAGCTCGATCAGTGCCGGTATTCCCGCGCGCATGGCATTGCTGCGCGCCGCAGCGATCGCCTGCGGGCTCTGATCGAAGCCCCACAGGCGCGAACGCGCCCGCCGCCGGCCGAGATCGGCACGCACCTTGGCCTCGCGGGCCAGGGTCTGCCACAGCGCCGGATCGAAATCGGCCAGACGCTCGAAGGCGAAGCGCTCCCGGGTGAGCTGAGGCGCGATATCGGCGGCCATCATCGCCGCCTCGATCAGCAGCGTGCCGGCACCACACATCGGGTCCACCAGCGGCTCGCCGCGCTTGGCCCGCGCAGGCCAGCCGGCTCGCACCAGCAGCGCCGCGGCCAGATTCTCCTTCAGCGGAGCGTGGCCCACGTCACGCCGATAGCCGCGCTGGTGCAGGCTGGCGCCGACCAGGTCGATGCCCACCAGCAACTGCCCCTTGTGCAGATTGGCGTAGAGGCGCACGTCAGGCTGGCCGAGGTCGACCTGCGGCCGCGGGCGCCCGGCCGCCGCCAGCGCCTCGACGACCCCATCCTTGATCACCTGGGCACCGAAGCGGGTGTGGCGAATCGCCGCCGACTGGCCGTGGAAGTCCACCGCCAGGGTATGGCCGTCGCGCAGCTTCTCGGCCCAGGGCAGTTGGCTCACCGCGGTGACGATCGCCTCCGGGGTGTCGCAGCCGCTCTCGCGCCCCAGGGTCAGGATCACCCGGTTGGCCAGGCGCGACCACAGACACAGACGGTAGGCCGTGGCGAGATCGGCCCGCGCATGCAGCCCGGCGACGGTAGTTTTTTGTATCTCCGCCCCCAGCTCGGCGACCTCTTCCGCGAGCAGCGGTTCGACGCCCCAGGGGCAGGTGATATAAAGGCTCAACAGCGAGTTATCGTCTTTCATGGTGGCGTCACCGAACCGTCTCGGCCCGGTCATATTCCCGTGAGTGCATTTTCAATCTGGCCTTATGACAAAACGCTCATCGACATCGTTTCTCATTTCCGCTAAAGCTAGAGGTGTAGCTACGAAACAACGCATGCGTATGCCTGTCCGGACGTTTTCGCGGGCGGAGTCTTCTTTCGGCGAACGGTACGCCGTGGAGTCTCTGTGTTTTCCCAAAGGTGATGCACTTGTTCCGACAAGAGGCCATACGATGAAACGACAGAAACGTGATCGCAACCAGCGGGCATATCTGCACGGCTACAAGGCGGGGGTCGCCGGTCGCTCACGCGACGAATGCCCGAGCCAGGATATCAACCTGCGCGAAAACTGGATGAGCGGTTGGCGTGAAGGTCGCGGGGACCAGTGGGATGGCATGACCGGCGTGTCCGGTATCCACAAGAACCCCATGGTGATGACTTGAATAGCGGCCCGCGCCGCTGACGAGCATCGCCTCATCACACTCAAGGCCCGCACAGCGCGGGCCTTTTTGTTGCCACCGCCAGGGGCGCATCGACACGCCTCCCCGGTCAAGGCATCTGACCCGTGCGCTCAGGCAGATGCTGCGCTGCTGTTTCCGGTCGCGCGAATACACTCCCCGATCAGCTCCGGCCCGCGATAGATGAAACCGGTATAGAGCTGCACCAGATCCGCCCCCGCCTGGCACTTCTCGCTCGCCCGAACGCCGCTGTCGATACCACCGGCACCGATGATCGGCAGGGTCGGCAGCAGTCGGCGCAGCTCGCGCACCACCGCGGTCGAGGTGGCGAACAGCGGCGCCCCGGATAACCCACCCGCTTCGTGGGCATGCGGCGTACCGGTGACGTTCTCGCGCGATACCGTGGTATTAGTGGCGATCACCGCATCGATCTCGTTGTCGGCAAGCGTCCGCGCCACCAGCGCGATCTCCTCTCGGGTCATGTCGGGAGCGATCTTCACCGCCAGCGGCACGTGACGTCCCTGCTCCGCATCCAGCCGCACGGCCTCCTCCTTGAGCGCCCCGAGCAGGCTATCGAGATGCTCACCGAACTGCAGGTTGCGCAGTCCCGGGGTGTTGGGCGAGGAGATATTGACCGTGACGTAGTGCGCCGCGGCGTGGACCTTGCGCAGGCAGGTCAGGTAGTCGTCGACCGCGCGCTCAACCGGCGTGGTCAGGTTCTTGCCGATATTGATGCCGATGATCCCGCGGTAGCGGCTCTTGCGCACGTTGGCGACCAGCTGATCGACCCCCGTGTTGTTGAACCCCATGCGATTGATGATCGCCTGGGTCCCGGTCAGCCGGAACAGACGCGGACGCGGATTGCCCGACTGCGGCTTGGGCGTGGTGGTGCCCACCTCGACGAAACCGAACCCCAGCGCCCCCAGGGCGTCCAGATGCTCGGCGTTCTTGTCCAGCCCCGCCGCCAGTCCGATACGGTTGGCGAACGTCAGTCCCATCACCTCCACCGGTTCGCCCGAGCTGTCGGCATCGCCAAGCAGCCCCGACAGACGCAGCCGATGCGCCACATCCAGAGCGGTCAGCGTGACGCGATGTGCGGTCTCCGGCTCGAGCCGGAACAGCAGAGAACGAACGACGGGGTACATGGAGAAATCTCGTCGGTGGCAAAAGGGATCGACAGCGGCGAGCGAGTATATCCCAACTGGGGGTGGCGAGACGAACCGCACCCGCTCGAATGCCAGGTGACATTATCTGCCACCCTCCCATGACGCCGAAACCCGGCACAGGGCCGGGTTTCGATGCCTGGGGCGAGGCACGCCCCCAACTGTCGATCAGCGCGCGTCGAGCTGCTGTACGCGCAGGGTGTAGTTGTTGACCGAGTTCATCGCCGAACCGAACCGCTGGCCCTTGACCCAGACCCGATAGCGGCCGGGCTGGAGCACGGTCTCGATATCGAAGTTGCCATCGGCCAGCGAGCCTTCGTCACTGGCCACCGTGCGACCATCGGCGTCGAGCACCTTGGCCTGAAGGCGGAAACTGCCTTCGTGACCGGGGAAGGTCGAGCTGGTGACCGAGACCGTGCCGGCCTGGGCGACGTCGAAGGTGAGCACTTCGCCCTGCTGCAGCACTTTGATATCGGAAACGATCTCATCGAAGCTGCTCGGCAGCGGCGCCTGCTGACGCTCGCGGGCGGAGGCGCCGGTCGGCGCGCTGGCCTGCCCGGCAGTCGCCGGCTTGGACGCCGAGCCGGTATTGGCGGTGCCGAAGTCGGGGCCCTTGGGCGCGGCCTCGCTGGTGCCAGCGGTCGCGCCACCGGCAACCGCACTGGCCGCGTCACGTCCCGGCGCACTGAGCGTCGCCACATCGTCCTTGTCGTCGACGAAGGCGGTGGTGCGGCCACTGCTGCCGGGGCCACCGAACATGATGCCACCGCCATTGTCGACCCCGCCCTGGTCAGCGGTGATCACCTTGCCACTGGCGTCCAGCGCATCGACCTGGATGTTGAAGCTGTTACCGCCGGTCTTGGTGCTGCCGAACTTCTGCCCCGAGACCTGCAGCGTGTAGTTGCCCGGCTCGAGCCGCTGCTCCATCTCCAGGCCGCCGGTGTTGCCGAGCCCGCTACCCTTGGCCAGGACGTTACCGTTGGCGTCGATCAGCGTGGCCTTGATGCGGTAATCCAGGGATTCGCCGGGCAGAGTCGAACTGGTGAAGCGGTAGCGTCCGGCCTCGTCGACGGTGAACGGATGCTGCTGCACGCCACCGAAGAAGAAGCTCTGGCTACGGGCATCGGAGCTGGATTTGAAGAAGCTGGTCAGGTCGACCTTGGCGGCCGCGGCCTGCGCCTGCTTGAGCGCCTCGCTCTGGGCCATGGCGGGCAGTGCGGTGGCGACACCGACGGCCAGGATAAGGGTGGAAAACGCGCGATACTTCATGGGGCCTCTCTGCGTTGACTGCCTGCGGATCGCTGCAGCATAACAGAGGCGCTTGCCTGAACACCTTAACGGTTCTCAGGAAAGCGCCTGTGACAATGCGTGATGACTGGCCGGGACATCGGCCAGCGGACGATTCAAATCGCTTTTTCAAATCACTGTTTCAAGCCGGGGACCGGCGCGCGCGGGTACGCACCGGCCCGCCGCCACCTTAGCCGTCGCTCTCGCTCTCGGCAAGATCGACCAGTTCGCGAATGGCCACCGCGATCAGCGCGAAGCTCACCTGGGTGCCGGCATTGATCTCGCCCAGCAGCGCGTTCCAGCGCTCGAACAGCGGCGCGTGCTGCTCCTCCCAGCGGGTCACCCGCGCTTCCACCTCGCGCGGGGCATCGCTCATGCCCAGCACTTTCACCGTCAGCGCCAGTTGCTGGCGGTCGAGGTCGTCGCGGAACGTTTCCCGCGCCTGCATCTGCCAGCTGTCACGCACCTCGAGGGCATTGATCTGGCGCATCATCCACGGCAGCTCCAGCTGGTGGCCGATGGCGTAGTAGACCTCGGCCACGCGCTTGAGCTTCTCGCCACTGACACGCGCTGCCTGGATGATGCCGAGACCGGCATAGAGGCTCGGCGCGGCAGCCACCACCGCAGCCTGGGCCTTGGGCACCCCGGCTTCGACCAGCTCGTCGCGGCGCCCTTCCCAGGCCTCGCGTTCGTCGCCCTTGAGGCGGTTGCCGATGTCCTCCTGCAGCTGGGTCAACTGGGGCGCGAACTGCTCCACGCACTCCTTGACGCTGAGCGTGCCGCGATGGCGCAGGAACCAGCGCGTGGCACGCCGCATCAGGCGCATCAGATCGAGCATCATACGGTACTGGACCTGACTCTCGACCCGGTAGTCGAGCGCCTCGATCTGCTCCCACAGACGATTAAAGCCGAAGCTGTCGCGGGCGATCACGTAGGCCTGGGCAATCTCCAGGCGCGACGCGCCGGTGGAGTCGCGCAGCTGGCGTACGAAGGTGATACCCATGTGATCGACCAGGTCGTTGGCGATCTGGGTCGCGACGATCTCGCGCTTCAGCCGATGCTGGGCAAGATCGTCGGCGAACCGCTCGGTCAGGGTCGCCGGAAATGCCTTGGCCACGTGCTGCTGCAGCTGCGGGTCGTTGGGCAGATCGGCGGCGATCAGATCGCTCTTCAGCGTGCTCTTGGCGTAGGAGATCAACACGCTCAGCTCGGGCAGGGTGAGCCCACCGTCGGCGTTGCTGCGCTCACCGAGCAGCTCGTCGCTGGGCAGGAACTCGAGCTCACGATCGAGGCTGCCAGCAGCTTCGAGTTCGTTGATGAAGCGCCGGTACGGCCCCATCCCCTCCAGCGACTGCAGCTCGGCGAGCGACAGCGCCTGGGTCTGACGATAGTTGTCGCGCACCACCAGCTCGCCAACCTCGTCGGTCATCTCCACCAGCAGCTGATTACGCTGCTTCTCGGTCATGTCGCCGCGCTGGACGATCCCGTCGAGCAGGATCTTGATGTTGACCTCGTGGTCGGAGCAGTTGACGCCGCCGGCGTTGTCGATGAAGTCGGTGTTGACCCGAATCCCCTTGGCCGCGGCTTCCATGCGCCCGCGCTGGGTCAGGCCCAGGTTGCCGCCCTCGCCGACCACGCGGCAGTTGAGCTCGCGGCCATCGATGCGCAAGCCATCGTTGGCCTTGTCGCCGACATCGGCATGGCTCTCGTCGTGGCCCTTGACGTAGGTGCCGATGCCGCCGTTCCAGATCAGATCCACCGACGACTTGAGCATGGCGTTGATCAGGTCGTTGGGCGACAGCTTGTCGGCCTGAATGCCGAAGGCCTTTTTCATCGGCGCCGAGATGGCAATCGACTTGGCATCACGCGAGAAGACCCCGCCACCATCCGAGATCAGCCCCTCGTCGTAGTCCGACCAGCTCGACCGCGGCGTCTCGAACAGGCGCTTGCGCTCGGCGAACGACTTGGCCGCATCCGGCGTCGGGTCGACGAAGATATGACGGTGGTTGAAGGCGGCGACCAGACGGATCTTGTCGGAGAGCAGCATGCCGTTGCCGAACACGTCGCCGGCCATGTCGCCGATACCGAGCACGCTGAACTCATCCTTCTGGGTGTTGAGGCCCATCTCGCGGAAGTGCCGCTTGACCGACTCCCAGGCGCCGCGGGCGGTGATCGCCATGCCCTTGTGGTCATACCCCTGGGCACCGCCGGAGGCGAAGGCATCACGCAGCCAGAAGTCATACTCCAGCGAGATCGCGTTGGCGTAGTCGGAGAAGGTCGCGGTGCCCTTGTCGGCGGCGACCACCAGGTAGGGGTCGTCGGGATCGTGGCGCACCACCGCCTGCGGCGGCACCACGTCGGTACCATCGAGGTTGTCGGTGATGTCGAGCAGGCCGCGGATCAGCAGGCGGTAGCACTCGATGCCCTCGGCCTGGATGGCGTCGCGGTCACCATTCTCGGGCATGCGTTTGCAGATGAAGCCCCCCTTGGCACCCACCGGCACGATCACCGAGTTCTTGACCTGCTGCGCCTTCATCAGACCCAGGATCTCGGTGCGGAAATCCTCGTTACGGTCGGACCAGCGCAGGCCGCCGCGGGCGACCTTGCCACCGCGCAGGTGGACCCCCTCCATGCGCGGCGAGTAGACGAACACCTCGAACATCGGCCGCGGCTTGGGCATGCCCGGAACCTTGCTCGGCTCGAGCTTGAACGAGATGTACGCCTTGGCGCTACCGTCGTCCCCCGGTTGGAAGTAGTTGGTCCGCACGGTGGCCTGGATCAGGTCGACGTAGCGCCGCAGCAGCAGGTCGTCATTGAGGCTGGCCACCTGATCGAGCAGCGCATTGAGGTCGTCGACCGCCTCCTGGCAGCGGCTGTCGCGGTCGCCGTCCAGATCCGGGGCAAAGCGCAGTTCGAACAGCCGCGACAGACCGCGGGTGATATCCGCATGCGCGGCCAGGGTGTTGGCGATGTAGTCCTGCGACAGCCCGATGCGCAGCTGCTTGAGATAACGCGCGTAGGCGCGCAGCACCGCCACCTGCCGCCAGCCGAGGCCGGCGCCGATGATCAGCCGGTTGTAGGCATCGTTTTCGGCGTCTCCCACCCAGATCCGGGTGAAGGCGTCGATGAAGTTGTCGCGCATCGCCTGCAGATCGACCTCGCCGGCGCCGCGGTAATCGAAAGAGACGTCATGAATCCAGTAGGTCTGGTGCTCGGTATCGATATGATATGGGCGCTCGCTGATCACCCGCAGCCCCAGATTCTCGAGCACCGGCAGCATGTCGGAGAGCGGAATCGGAGAGTCGGTATGATAGAGCTTGAGATTGACACTATCGGCGGTGTTCTCGGCCAGATGATAGAGGCTGACCCCGATCGGCGCGCCGTCGTCGAGCCCGCTCAGGTGGCGGATGTCGTTGGCTGCGGTGCGCGCCGAGAAGTCGTCACGGTAGCCGCCGGGAAAGGCGTCGCGGAACACCTGTGCCTGGCGGTTGCCTTCCTCTTCACCCAGGCTCTCGATCAATGCACCGTGCAGATCCTCGCGCCAGTTACGCGCCAGGAAGATGACCTTCTTCTCCAGCGCCCGGCGGTCGAAGGCCACCGGCTCGTCGCCGTTGAAGCGCAAGGTGAACTGGATGCGCGCCAGCACCGACTCCGAGAGATAAGGGTTGAAGTCGGCGAAGGTGGCGTCGAGTTCATCGCACAGCAGGTTCTGGATGCGCAGACGGAGATCGGTGGAGAAGATGTCGCGCGGGACGAACACCAGGCAGGAGTAGAACTGGCCGCAGCGATCTTCGCGGATGAACAGGCGCACGCGGCGGCGTTCGCGGATATTGAGAATGCCGAAAGCGGTCTGGCTCAGCTCCTCGATGGTGCTCTGGAACAGATCGTCGCGCGGGTGCACCTCGAGAATCTGCAACAGCAGCTTGCCGTTGTGGCCCTTGGGGTTGACCCCGGCGGCGTCGATCACCGCCTGCACCTTGCGCCGCAGCACCGGCACCGAGCGCGGTGACTCGTTGTAGACCAGCGAGGTGAACAGCCCGAAGAAGCGCCACTCGCCGATCACCTTGCCCTGCTTGTCATGGCGGGTGATGGCGATGTGATCGGGATAGGTCGGCCGGTGCACCAGCGCATGGTGGGCACTCTTGGCGAAGCGCAGCAGCGCCGGCATGGGGCCCGGCTCCTCGTCGGGCTCGAAGCGCACCGACTCCTGATAGCGCGGCTCGTCGAGCTTGAGCACCCCCAGCTCGCTGCCCTCGACCCGCGTCTCGCGCGCCTTGGCGCCGCTGCCGGAGAGCCGGCTCTCGGCGAAGCCGAGGAAGGTGAAGTGCTCGTCGAGCAGCCACTTGAGGAACGCCACCGTCTCCTTCTGATCCGCCGCGCTCACCGAGGCGGGGCGCTGGGCCTCGACCTCGGCGATCACCTCGCGCAGCTTGTCGCACATCGGCTCGAAGTCAGTGACCGCGGTGCGTACGTCACGCAACACCTCATGCAGGCTCTGCTCCAGGCCATCCAGTGTCGCCGTATCGCTGTGGCGATCGATCTCGATCAAAATCAGCGACTCGCGCGACGCCGGCGCCTCCTTGGCCCGCGGCCCGGTGATCTTCACCGCGTGGTGGCGGGCATCGCGCTCGACCGCCAGCACCGCATTGTGGATCGCATGCAGGGTCAGGCCGCGACGGTTGAGTTCCATACGCACCGAATCGACCAGAAACGGCATGTCCGGGTGCAGCACCGAGACCACGGTGTGCGGCGACTGCCAGCCGTGCTCTTCGAAGTTGGGGTTGAAGATGCGGACCTTGGCATCGCTGGGATCGAAGGTGCGCATGAAGTGCCACGCCGCGAGCGTGGCACCGTAGACATCGTCCAACTGGCGGTCGGCCGCCTCCTCGAAGGGCGCCGTGGCATAGAGATCCTCGGCGAAGGCGGTGATCCGCTTCACCTTCTCCTCGGGAAGTCGCTTCGCCAGCTTCTCCCGCAGCTGCTCCAGAAACTCCGTCTTTCCTTCGATCGCGACGTGTTGCATCTATCACCTCGGCTGGCACCGGCCGTCGATATGGCGGCCGCATTCACATGGTGCGAAGCTTACGCCAGCGCCCGAGGGCGCCCTATCCACTTGAAGCTTCGTTATGGCGCATGTCGCTTACGCATCATGACACCCACCATCCGACGCCGGTGCGACTTGACAAATTCAGGCCGTCTCGCGGCGCTCGAGCACGACCCCACACTCGCAGTGGTCGGTCCAGGGAAACTGGTCGAACAGCGCCATCCGCGTGATCCGATGCGTCTGGGTGAGCTGCGCCAGATTGACCGCCAAACTGTCGGGGTTGCAGGAAATATAGACGATTCGCGGGTACTCCATCAGCGGCGCACAACTGGCGGCATCGAGACCGGCCCGCGGCGGGTCGACCAGCACGGTGGAGAAGTCGCATGCATCGAGGGCCATCGCGGCCACTCGTCGCCCCTGCTTCTCTCCGGCCAGCGCCTGGGCGAACTCCTCCGCCGACATCCGCGCCACGTGCACGTTGTCGATCCCGTTGGCGGCGAGGTTGGCCTGGGCCGAAGCGACCGAGGTCCGTGAGATCTCGGTGGCCACCACGCGGCGGAAGTTCTCCGCCAGCGCCACGGTGAAGTTGCCGTTGCCACAGTAGAGCTCGACCAGGTCGCCGACGCTGCTGCGTGTGGCATCCCGCGCCCAGCCGAGCATGGCGCGGCAGATCTCGGCGTTGGGCTGGGTGAAGCTGTTCTCCACCTGCTGATAGTGGAGCTCGCGCCCTTCGACCGTCAGGCGCTCCCACACGTGATCGCGCTCGAGCACCAGGCGCTGCTTGCGCGAACGCCCGATCAGCGCCACCCCCAGCGTCGCCTGCAGCTCGCGGGCACGCTGCTCCCATTCGGCGTCCAGCGGCTTGTGATAGATCAGCGTGACCAGCGCCTCACCGCTGAGCGTGGTCAGAAATTCGACCTGGAACAGCTTGCGCCGCAGCGTGGTGTCGTCGCGAATGGCCTCCAGCAGCTGGGGCATCAGTGCATTGATGCGCTCGCCAGCGACCGGAAATTGATCGACACGCACCACCTTCTGGGCCACCCGGCCCTTGTGCAGCGGGGCCTCGGGGTCGGGTTCGAACATGGCGTAGTAGAGATCCTCCCCTTCGTGCCAGAGGCGGAACTCGGCGCGCATGCGGTAGTGCATCGGCGGCGAGGCGAAGACCTCCAGCGGCGGCGGGTCGAAGGCGGCGAACTGCTGCTCGATCCGCGCGCGCTTGGCCGCGAGCTGGGCGTCATAGCGCGCCGGGTCGATGGTGGTGATGACCACGAAAAACTCCTCAATCGATAGCAGAAATAGCAGTGTCGGCGGGCACCGCGGCGACGGCCGGCAGAGGCCGCGGCGGGGCGAAGCCGAAGCCGGCCAGCGCCGTGGCCAGCCCAGTGGCGTCGGCGCCGGTCGCCCAGCTGGTGCCGGTCGTCACCGCGGGCAGCGTGGCCGCCGGCGCGGCCAGGGGCACGACATCCAGCACCTGCCCCAGGCGGCGCGCGATCGCAGCACCCGAGTCGATCCAGCGGATCGGCCGCGGCGCCAGCGCTTCGAGCTCGGCGCGCAGCAGCGGAAAATGGGTGCACCCCAGCACCACCGTGTCCAGCGCCGGCTCGCGCCACAACGGCATCAGCGCAGCGGCCAGCGCCTCGGCGTCGAGCGCGGCGCCAGCCAGCTTGCGCTCGGCGGCAACCACCAGGGCATCCGCGGCGACGCCGACGAGCCGGCAGTCGGCGGCGAAATCGGCCACCAGCCGCTGCAGATAGGCACGGTTGAGGGTGGCAGTGGTCGCCAGCAGACCGATCACCCGCGAGCGGCTGGTCTCGCCGGCGGTCTTGATCGCCGGCACCGTACCCACCACCGGAATCGCCAGCCGCGCGCGCAGCGCCTCCAGCGCCAGCGTGCTGGCCGTGTTGCAGGCCACCACCAGCGCCCGTGGATGGCTCTCGGCACACGCCGCCAGGCATACCTCGACGATCCGCTCCACCAGCCAGGCATCGGGCTTGGTGCCGTAGGGCAAGGCGGCGTTGTCGCAGACATAGTCGAGGCCGAGTTGGGGCAGCCAGCGCCGGATCTCGGCGCTGACCGAGAGCCCACCGACACCGGAGTCGAAGATCAGCGCATCACGCATGGGCCGGGCTCCCGGCGAAGTGGGTCAGCAGCGTCTCGATCAGTGCGCGCAGGCGGGCCGGCATGAAGTCGCGCTCGGCGTAGAGCAGGTGGACGTCGAGCGCGGGGATCGGAAATGTCTCGAGCAGGCGCACCAGGCGCCCCGCCGCCACCTCGGGCTCTCCCAGGAAGGCGGGCTTGACCACCAACCCCATGCCCAGCGCCGCGGCCTCGATCAGCGCGCGCCCGTTGTTGCACGCAAGCGCCGGACGAAACCGCACCCGCTGCGGCTCGCCGTCGACCTCGAAGGTCCACTGCGGCCCCTGACGTGCCAGCGTGTAGTGGAGACAGCGGTGATGCTTGAGCGAGCGAGGGTGATCGGGGGTGCCGTGGCGATCCAGATAGTCGGGGGCACCGTAGAGGTAGCACGGCATGCGCATCAGCGGCCGGGCGATCAGGCTCGAATCCTCGAGCGCGCCAATCCGCACCACCAGATCGTAGTCCTCGGCCAGCAGGTCGACGTGACGATCCTCGAGCACCAGCTCCAGGGTGACCGCCGGATGCGCCTGTTCGAAGGCTTCGAGCACCACCATCAGCGCCTGCGCGCCGAAATCCATCGGCGCCGACAGCCGCAGGCGACCGCGAATCTCGCCGCGCTGTTCGCCCAGCCCCGCCTCCAGCTCGTCGAGCTCATCGAGCAGCCGCGCGGTGGTGGTCAGATAGCGCTCACCCTCAGCGGTCAGCTGTAACCGCCGAGTGGTACGCGCCAGCAGGCGCACCCCGAGACTCTCCTCGAGGCGCGATATCTGCTTGCTGACCATGGCGTTGGACACGCCCAACCGGCGAGCGCCGCCGGCAAAGCTGCCGGCCTCGACCACGGCCCGGAACACCTGCATCGCCTGTAGCCGATCCATCCCGGCCCCCTCTCGCGCTTTAGGGCGACCATTCTACGCAAAGCGACGACGATCGCGCAGTGCGATCGTCGTCGAAGGATCGCGCCGTGCGATCGTCTGGGCATCGCGCCGTGCGGGCCGGCGGCCCGCCACGCTCAGGCGTCGAGGGGGGAAGGCGCGTCACGGAACTCGGAGTAGAGCTCCGGGTAGGCCTCCTGCAGCCGTGACAGCTCGGACTCTGCCTGGGGCGGCATCTCGGCTGCCAGGCGTGTCAGGTCATCATCGTCGAAGTGCTCGCGGATCAGCGGGAACAGCTCCTCGCGTTCGGCACGTAGATAGGCGCGGTGGGCCTCGAGATAGGCGCGCAGATCCTCGGCGAACTTGTCCATCGGCATCACCCCATCCATCAGGATCATGTCGATGTCGCCGGAGAGACGCATCAGCTGCTCGTGGAGATGCTGATAGTCCTCCGCCAGCCGTGCAAACAGCGCATCGGTGTCGCTGGCCCGACTGGAGAGTTGCTCGCGGCAAATGCGCTCCAGCGGAATGGTGAAGCCGCTCATGTAGTCGAGAATGTAGTCCACCACCTCACGAATCAGGCGGAAATTGGGGCGTTCGCCATCGGCGAGCGTCTTGTGCTTGAGGTGCAGCACGTGGAGCAGACGCGCCATGTTGGCGTGATCCTGGCGCAGTTGAGTCAGCATGGGCATGGGAGTTCTCCTGTCCGTGCAGCGGCAATGACGACGAGCGTGAAGTGGCGAGACTGGAATCCAGCGTGCCGAGACCTCAGTGTAGCGGCACTCGATGGCCGCCGTGTAGTGCTGCAGTGTAGCGCCGTCGCGTCGGCCACGTGACCCGCCGCGACTTTATTCGACGGCCCCCTGAACTGCCGAGCGAACGGTGCCGAAGCACTCGATCCGCGGTGGCCATACTGTCTCGGGGCGCACTTGGGTAGAATCGACGACGTGCCGTTCGCAGTGCCCCGGCGCCACCAGGCATGGCTCGCGGGCACAGGCGCGACCTGCGCCGCGAGCGGCCCTCGAATGTCTTACCCTAGCGGGTTTGGGAGAGAAAGCCCTACGCCTTAAGTCGCGATTGGCGTAGTGAAATGTACCCGCTCGTTGCCGAGCGCAAACTGGAAGTACGCCGATGGACCTCTTTGCCGATAGCGCCCCCCAGGACAATGCGCCGCTCGCCTACCGCATGCGGCCGACGCGTCTCGACGACTATGTCGGCCAGGAAGCGCTGGTCGGCCCGGGCAAGCCGCTGCGACGCATGGCCGAGAGCGGCAGTGTGCGCTCGATGATCCTGTGGGGCCCGCCGGGCGTGGGCAAGACCACCCTGGCCGATATTCTCGCCGAGGCGTCGGGTGCCCGGCTCGAAAAGCTCTCGGCAGTCATGGCCGGGGTCAAGGATATCCGCGCCGCGGTGGAGCGGGCCCAGGAGGCGCAGCTGCGCGAGCGTCAGACGCTGCTGTTTCTCGACGAGATCCACCGCCTCAACAAGAGCCAGCAGGATGCCCTGCTGCCGCACGTGGAGTCGGGCTTGTTGACGCTGATCGGCGCCACCACCGAGAACCCCTCGTTCGAGGTCAACTCCGCGCTGCTGTCGCGGGCCCGGGTCTACGTGCTCAAGGCGCTCGACGAGCAGGCGCTGATCACGGTGATCAAGCGCGCCCTGGGCGATGCCGAGCGCGGCCTGGGTCAGCGTGACATTCGCGCCAGCGACGAGGCCCTGGCGATCCTCGCCCGTGCCGCGGCGGGTGACGCACGGCGCGCCCTGGGGCTTTTGGAAACCGCCTGCGACTTCACCGGCCGCGACGACCATGGCGAAACCCTGGAGCGCGATGCCGTGGTCGAGGTGATCGGTCATCAAGGGGCGGCCTTCGACAAGCAGGGCGAGCACTATTACGACCTGCTCTCGGCGATCCACAAGTCGATACGCTCATCGCGGCCCGACGCCGCCTTGCTCTACATGGCGCAGTTCATGCGTGGCGGCGGCGATCCGCTCGACGTGGTGCGTCGGCTCACCGCGATCGCCTCGGAGGACGTCGGCAATGCCGACCCGCGTGCACTGCCGCTGGTGATCGCGGCCTGGGATGCCTATCTGCGTCTGGGCGACTACGAAGGTCAGCGCGCCATCGCCCACGCCGCCATCCATCTCGCCACCGCGCCCAAGAGCAACCGCGTCGATCAGGCCTGGGCCCAGGCCAAGGCGTTCGTGGCCGAGCAGGCCGATCTCGAGGTGCCAGTCTATCTGCGCAATGCGCCGACCCAACTGATGGCGTCGCTGGGCTACGGCGAGGGGTACCGCTACGCCCATAGCGAGCCCAACGGCTACCCCGCCGGCAGCGCCCACGACTGCTGGCCATCGGCGCTACCCAAGGCCAGTTTCTACGTGCCCAGCGAGTTCGGCCAGGAGAAGCGCTATCAGCAGATGCAGGCGTGGCGTGACGAACTCGACCGTGAGGCCGATCGCCAGGCATGAGCCGACAACCCGTCGCCAGTGGACGGCGACGGGCCGTTGGTGAGTCGAGCGACAGGCGCGGCCCGCTGGACGGGCCGCGACGGCTCAGGGCGTGGCGGGTGACTGCTCGCGGATGACGTCCGCGCTGGAGGGGATCTCGAAGCGGAACTTGGCCGGGTCGATGTTGCCATTGACCTCGGCATGGTCGAACTTGATCGCGGTGCGCTGGCCGGTGCTGTCGGTCATCTGCAGCATGCCCAGCTTCTCGCTGTAGAAGGTCAGCTTGAGCTGCTCGAACAGGGTGTCGTTGGCCTTGGGCTTGAGCGTGAAGGTCTCGCCGGTGCCCTGCTGCTGCCCCGTCACCTCATAGTTCTGTGCCAGCTCCGAGGCACTGCCGGAGAGCAGCAGCGCCGGCGTGTGGGTGACGCGATCATCGAGCGGCTGGATCGTGGCCTGCTCGAGGTCGGGATCGTAGAGCGTCACCTCCTGGCCGTTGGAGACCACGATCTGGCGGTAGGGCTCGTTCACCTCCCAGCGGAAATGGCCGGGACGCGACAGCCACATGTGGCCGCTGGTGTCCTGCAGGCTGGAGCCCGAAGCGTCCAGAATCTGCTGATCGAAATCCGCGGAGTAGGTCTTGAGCGGCTCGAGCAGCCGGGTCAGGCGTTCGACCGAGGCCGGGTCGGCGTGCGCCGCCTGGGTGGCCAGCAGCAGTGCAGCGGCAGCCAGGCTCTTCATCATACGCATGGGCATTCCTTGTCTGAGTGCGGAGAACATGATCCTTGGACAGCGGGAAGGCCGCCGGGTTTAATGCCCGGCGGCCGGGCTCAGTTGCCGACCGGCGGCGGCGCCAGCACCTCGCGTGAGCCGTTGTTGCCCATCGACGAGACGACGCCGGCCTGCTCCATCGCCTCCACCAGCCGCGCGGCGCGGTTGTAGCCGATCTTGAAGCGGCGCTGGACCGCCGAAATGGAGGCGCGCCGGCTCTCGGTGACAAACTGCACCGCCTCGTCGTAGAGCGCATCCTGCTCGGCGTCCTCGCCGTCGCCGCCCTCGGCCTCGAGGCCGGCGAGGGCATCGGCGGAGACACCGCCGGAGAGAATCTCCTCGATGTACTCTGGCTCGCCGCGCCGCTTCCAATCCTCGACGATGCGGTGCACCTCGTCATCGTCGACGAAGGCGCCGTGGACACGCTGCGGCATCCCCGCCCCCGCCGGCAGATAGAGCATGTCGCCATGGCCGAGCAGGTTTTCGGCGCCTCCCTGGTCGAGGATGGTGCGCGAATCGATCTTCGACGACACCTGAAACGCCATGCGGGTGGGGATGTTGGCCTTGATCAGGCCGGTGACCACGTCGACCGACGGCCGCTGGGTGGCGAGGATCAGGTGGATACCCGCGGCGCGCGCCTTCTGCGCCAACCGCGCGATCAGCTCCTCGACCTTCTTGCCGACGATCATGAACATGTCGGCGAATTCGTCGATCACCACCACGATATAGGGCAGCTTGGCCAGCGTCGGCGGCTGCTGGTGCATCTCCCACGGCTGCGGCTCCCATAGCGGGTCCTGGACCTGAGCGCCGTGGCGCTCGGCCTCGTCCAGCTTGGCGTTGAAGCCAGCGATGTTGCGCACGCCCATGGCCGCCATCAGCTTGTAGCGCCGCTCCATCTCGGCCACGCACCAGCGCAGGGCGTTGGCCGCCTCTTTCATGTCGGTGACCACCGGCGCCAGCAGATGCGGGATGCCGTCGTAGACCGACAGCTCGAGCATCTTGGGATCGACCATGATCATGCGCACTTCGTCCGGGGTCGCCTTGAGCAGCATCGACACCAGCATGGTGTTGATCCCCACTGACTTGCCTGAGCCGGTGGTACCGGCCACCAGCAGGTGCGGCATCTTGTTGAGATTGGCCACCACCGGCTTGCCACCGATGTCCTGACCCAGCGCCAGGGTCACCGGCGAGTCGGCTTGCTGGTAGACGTCGGAGTCGAGCACCTGACGAATGCGGATCATGGCCCGGTTCGGGTTGGGGATCTCGATCCCCACCGTGGGCTTGCCGGGGATGACCTCGACCACACGCACGCTCTTGACCATCAGCGAGCGCGCCAGATCCTTGGCCAGGTTGCTGATCTTGGAGACCTTCACCCCTGCCGCCGGGCGAATCTCGAAGCGCGTGATCACCGGACCCGGCCAGGTCTCGACCACCTCCGCCTTGACCCCGTACTCGCGCAGACGCATCTCCAGCAGCTCGGCCATGTCGGCGAGCTGCTCGGGGGTGTAGTTGGGCTGTTCCGGGTCGGCCGGCGTGGTCAGTCGAATCGAGGGCAGATCGCCGGTGGGCTCGGGCATGTCATCGAACGCCGGGCGCTGGCTCTGCAGATGCTCGACGGTCCACAGGGTCGGCTGATCGTCCGCCGCTGCCCGGGCCTGATCAGCGGTGGCCACGTCACCGCGCGGCGGCGCGGCGCTGACGCCGCTCGAAGCCGGTGCCGGTGCCGGTGCGTCGGGATAGTCACGGGCAGCTTCCCTGACCTCATCGCCGGCATCGTCCCGCTCATCTTCCGGGACGTCGTCATGCCATGGGGCCTGGGCGCCGTCCACACGACTGCCGTCGGCGCCCCCGTGCGGCAACGGCGAGCGCTCGACCGGCACCTCTCTCTCATCGGCTTCCGGCGACTCGCCCGCGTCATCGAGCCCCCGATACGTGGGTTCGCGTCTTGTCGGTGCGGCAAAGCGCGAACCGTCAGCGCCACCGCGCTCCCGACCGAGGCTCGGTTCACGCGCACCGGCATCGGGCAGATCGCTGCCCAGGCCAGCCGCAAACGCGCCCAGTGTCGGCTCGGCGGGCCCGGGGTGCGTCGCGACACCACCCTCGACGGCGCCACCGCGAGTGCCATCGTCATCCTGGCGCGGCGTTTCGGCGCCGCTAACGTCGGAGCCGCTTTCGTTGGCGGCGCGGGCATGGCGCCAGTCAGCCGGCGCCTCATGGCGCTCGGCACGCAGCCCCCACTGTGCGGTGGGCGCCTCGTCTTCCGCCGCGGAGAGTCGGCCGCTGTCAGCGGATGCCGCACGCGGGTCCGCAACCTCCGTGGCGGCGCCGTCATCGTCGGCATCCGCTCCTGTCACCTCCGGCTCCATCGACGCCTGAAACGCCTCCGGAATGCGCCGACGGGTGACATCGGCACGGAACGGCGTACGCGCCGCGTCATCCTCGGGTGTCTCCTGACCCGGCGACGCTGGCGCCTCGGGCTCACCGCGCGGCGGCATCGCCGGCGCCTCCGGCGTCACCCCATCGGGCGCCGAGCTTCCCAGAGTCGGTTCGCGCGGGGTCAAAGTCGGCTCGCGCGGAGTCAGGGTGGGCTCGCGCGGGGTGTCGTCGCGGCGCCGCGGCGCCGGCGTGGCTGACCGCGCGGGGCGCCACTCGGCCTCGCTGCGGGGCACGCTGGACGAGCGCTCATGCAGAGTCGGCTCCCGCGCCTCTTCGCGCTGCTGGCGGCTGGCGTAGGCGGCCTCGGGCTGCTTGGCCGAAGGCGTGCGCTCTGGCACCTCCCAGGGGATATCGGTACTACCGTCGTGGCGCCAGCGCGACTGACGCTGCCCGCTGCCAAACTCGGCGCTCGCCCCTTCCCAAGCCGGCTCACGCTGCAGCGAAGGCTCCTCCTCCCACTGCTCGAGATCCGGCGCGCGCTGCCACGGCAGCCAGCGTGACCACCAGCGCGGTTTGTCCACCGAGGTATCGACCGCGTCGTCGGGGTCGCTCTCCTCGAGCACCGCCTGCTCACGTTCGGCCTGCTCACGTTCAGCCTGCTGCTCGGCGCGGCGGGTATCACGCACCTCACGGCGCTCGGCGCTGCGTGCCCGCACCCACTGGAACAGGCGATTGAGCGAGCTCCCCAGCTCGTCCATCACGGTCAACCAGGACATGCCGGTGAACAGGGTGAAACCGCACATGAAGGCGGCAATGGCGATCAGAGTCGTGCCATGCACGCCGACCAGCTGCGACAGCGCGCCGGCGATCCCCATGCCGAGGATGCCGCCGGCCTGATTGGGCAGGTCGCTGGCGGGGTTGTAGAAGTGCAGATCGCCCAGCGTCGTGGTGCTCATCAGCAGCAGCACCAGGCCGCCGGTGTGGACGGCGAGCGCGACCGGGTCCCAGGCGATCTGTACCTGATGCTGACGCATGATGCGCCACGCCGCCAGGCCGAACATGCCCGGCCACCACAGCGCACTGGCGCCGAACAGTGAATAGAGGACATCGGATAGCCAGGCCCCGATCCGCCCCATCCAGTTGGCGATATCCTGGTCCGGGCCGCTATGCGACCAACCGGGGTCGCCGGGGTGATAGCTGAACAGCGCCAGCAGCAGGAACACGCAGATCGCGAGCAACAGGATCACGGCGCCTTCGCGGGTCACGCCCTGGAGCTGCATGATCACACGACGTGCCTGTTCCTTGGCTTGCGCAGATGAACGACGGCCCTTCTTGGCCGAACTCTTGGCACTCAAACGCTCAACCCCCTCGCGCCTGCTTGCGGCAGGACGCATCAACGGCCGCGTTCCCGTGGGCTTTCCGTGGTCCCCGGGTCGACGGCGATGCACCACCGGCCCGCGACGGCGGGCCGATTTCCTCGACCCGCCATCATACCGGGGCCCGCGTCGACATCACAGGGGGGCGCCACACCCGTCACGGGTGTGGCGATGGTGGGGTCAGGCCGGTGTACGCCCCGGCAGCGCCTTGGCGGCAGGTGCATCCGGCGAGGCGTCCTCGGTGGCGCCGCCATCGCGCAGCCGGAACAGCGCCACGGTCTCGCTCAGGCGCCGGCTCTGCTCGCTCAACTGCTGGGTAGAGCGGCTCGACTGGCGCACCAGTGCGGCGTTGCTCTGGGTGGTCTCGTCGATCTGCGACACCGCCACGTTGATCTGCTCGATACCGTGGGACTGCTCTTCGGAAGCGAGACGGATTTCGGCCACCAGCGTGCTGATGCGCTCGATCTGGGAGACGATCGCGGCGACCTGCTGGCCCGCTTCAGCAGCCTGCAGATTGCCGCTCTCGACCTCCTCCACCGTGCGTCCGATCAACCCCTTGATCTCCCGCGCCGAGTTGGCGCAGCGCTCGGCCAGGCCGCGCACCTCCTGCGCCACCACCGCGAAACCGCGACCCTGCTCGCCGGCACGGGCGGCCTCGACCGAGGCGTTGAGCGCCAGCAGGTTGGTCTGGAAAGCGATGCTGTCGATGACCCCGACGACATCGGCGATCTGCTTGGCCATCTCATCGATACGGCGCATCGCCTCGACCGTCGAGTCGACGGTCTTCTGCGCATCGCCTGCAGCCTGGGCAGTCTGGCTCGCCTGGGTGTCGCTCTCCTGGGCTCGCTCCGCGTTCTGGCGCACGGTGGCGTTGAGCTCCTCGGTGCTCGCCGCGGTCTGCTCCAGGCTCGATGCCTGGGATTCCGTGCGCGCCGAGAGGTCCGCGTTGCCTGCCGCCAGCTCCTGGGTATGCCCATCGGTCTCCTCGATCGCCGTGCGCACCTGGCGCACGATCCGCTCGAGGCCATCGCCGATGCCGTTCATCGCCAGCACCAGCTGGCCGATCTCGTCGCGCCGACGGCTGTCGATACGCTGCGACAGGTCCCCCTCGGCGAGCGCCCGGGCCAGCTCGACCGTGCGCTGCATGGGTCGCGAGACCAGTCGCTTGAAGATGACATAGAGCAGCAGGCTGAGCAGGATCGCGATCCCCACCGCGATCAGCAGGAAGCGGTCGCGGGCCGCCATCACCCCGGCGTTGATCTCGTCCATCGACACCGAGCCGGCAATGATCCACTGCCAGTCCGGATAGCGGGTGAACGCCAGCAGCCGCTGCTCGCCATTGGCGGTGTAGTCGAGCTCACCGGAGGTTTTGTCGAACAGCGGCGCAAAGGCGGCGGCGCGCTCGCCCTGGCGCAGGTCGGTGCCCTCGTAGGGCCCGCCTGCGAGCACCTGCCCATCACGCTTGCCACCGGCGGCGATCAGCATGGTGTAGCCCTGCTGACCGATCTTCATGCCACGAATCTGCGCTTTCACTTTCTCCATCTCGGCGCTGATGTCGACGCCCACGAAAAGCGCACCGATGACCTTGCCGTCACTGTCCTGAATAGGTTGATACTTGGTGATATAGGCGGTGCCGAACAGCGTGGCGAGGCCGGTATAGGGCTTGTCCGCCATCAGGTTGGCATAGCTGCGCGAGCCGCGATCGAGCAGCGTACCCATCGCGCGCTTGCCGTCGGCATCCTTGAGCGAGGTCGCCACGCGCACGAAGTCGTCGCCTTCCCGGGCAAAGATGGTCGCCGGGGCAGTGGTCTGCTCGGTGAAGCGATCGAGTTTCCAGGTATTGTCGTTGATCACCTCGAGCCCATCCTTGAGCATCGGCGTCTGGCGACCGGCCACCTCGACCTGCTGATCGGGCAGCAGCACGAAGCGCCCCATGTACTGATCAGAGAAGATGTCGAGAAAGCGATCAGCCTGCTGCTGCAGGCTATAGTCGAATAGCGATAGCATGTCGGCGATGGATGCCTGTTGCGTCGCCAGCTCGTGTTCAGTGGCCTTGCGCAGCTGGCTGCTGCTGGTCTGCGCCATGGCAAAGGCCAGGCCCAGCAATACTACGACCTGAAGCAGGCCGACGATCAGTGCCAGCTTGGTACCGATACCCGCATGGCGCAGCCGTTGTCGAATTGCCGCCATCGATTGTTCTACCTTGTTGTCAGAGGATCAGGGTTCCACAGGATCAGGCGCATTATCGGCAGCAGATGAACAAACCTTAATACAGCAGGAATCATCACAACGCGGCGCACCACCCGGTGACCGCAAGACCCACAGGATGGATGGCATGCTGCGCTGGCTCCCCCCCGCCCCCGTCGACTTTCCCGACGTCGATCAGGCGCTCGACGAGCCCAATGGGCTGCTCGCCGCCGGCGGCGCCCTGACACCGGAATGGCTGCTGGCCGCCTACCGCCGCGGCATCTTCCCCTGGTACGGCGAGGGCGACCCGCTGCTGTGGTGGTCACCCGCGCCGCGCATGGTGCTGTTCCCATCAGAGATTCGTGTACGCCGCAGCCTGGCCAAGCGCCTGCGCAACGGCGGCTTCACCACTACCATCGATCACGCCTTCGCCGAGGTCATCGAGGCCTGCGCGGCTGAGCGCGCGGACAGCGGCGGTACCTGGATCGATGCCGAAATGACCCACGCCTACCGACGCCTGCATGCGCTGGGCCACGCCCACAGCGTCGAGACCTGGCGCCATGGCGAGCTGGTCGGCGGGCTCTACGGGATCGCGCTGGGCCAGGCGTTCTTCGGCGAGTCGATGTTCAGCCGCTGCGCCGACGCGTCCAAGGTCGCGCTGGTGACACTCGCACGTCATCTCGAGACCCACGGCTTCCAACTGATCGACTGCCAGATGCATACCGCGCACCTGGCCAGCATGGGTGCCAGGGAAATCGCCCGTAAGACGTTCATCGACTACCTTGAGAAGAGCGTGGACCAACCCACCCCAGCCGGCCTCTGGCCCTCGGAGCCCCCGTGAGCAGCGACAATGCGAACCGCAGCACAGCGCAGCGTCAGGCACGCGATCTCCGTTTTTTCCTGACGGTGCCGCATCCCTGCAGCTATCTCTCCGGACGCGAGGCGACGACACTGTTCCTCGATCCACAGGAGCCGCCCACTGCGGACGTCTACGACGCGCTGACCCTACTGGGTTTCAGGCGCAGCGGCGCCAATCTCTATCGCCCCCACTGCGGCGCGTGCAGTGCCTGCGTCTCGGTGCGCATCCCGGTGGAGGACTTCACCCCGTCGCGCACCCAGCGCAAGCTGATGCAGCGCAATCGTGATATCACCACGCGGTTGCGCCCGACGCTGTTCGACGAGCGCCATTACGCGCTCTACGCGAGCTACATTCGTGCCCGCCACGCCGATGGCGACATGTTTCCACCCAGCCGCGATCAATACCGGCTGTTCCTGACCCAGACCCAGCCATTCGCCAAGCTGCTCGAGTTCTGGCTCGATGAGCGGCTGATCGCGGTCGCCGCCACCGATCTGCTGGGCCACGGACTGTCGGCGATCTACACCTTCTTCGACCCCGATCCGGCACTACAGCGGCGCTCGCTGGGCGTCTTCGCGGTGCTCAGCCAGATTGCGCTGGCGCGCCAGCGCGGCCTGCCCCATGTCTATCTGGGCTACTGGATTCGCGAGAGTCAGAAGATGCGCTACAAGCAGGCGTATCAGCCGCTGGAGTATCTCGACGGCGGCCGCTGGCAGCGCCGGGTACCGGTGGCGGCATTGACCTGAGCCGATTTTTGCCTTCGGCGGCGAGATGGCCCATAATATCGCGCACTTCAGAGGCCCTGGTCGGGCTCGTCGCTGACCGTGGATGGCACCGCCGCCGTTCGCGGTGGTGTGCGTCGACAGCCGACCGTGCGGTCCGCCAACCAATATCCGAGAGGGATCGCCTATATGGCACGAGAAGATCATATCGAAATGGAGGGTGTCGTCGTCGACACGCTGCCCAACACCATGTTCCGCGTCGAGCTGGAAAATGGTCACGTCGTCACTGCACACATCTCCGGCAAGATGCGCAAGAACTACATCCGCATCCTGACCGGCGACAAGGTCAAGGTCGAACTGACCCCTTACGACCTCTCCAAGGGCCGCATCGTCTACCGCTCGCGCTGAGCCCCGCCCTTCGGCCCCGCTGACGGGAATCCGCTTCCCGCCTGCCCATCACGCCCTGATCCACCGTTGTCACGGGCGTTAGCCGCCGCCAGCATCCAGAATCGAAAACGCCTCGCCATGTTGCCATGGCGAGGCGTTGTCGTTGGACGGCCGTCTGTCGGATCACCGGTCCCGGCTAGCCACTCGGCCAGCCGTTCAGATCACTGACTAGGCGACTTCGGCCTCGGTCTCCAGCTGCAGCTCGTCGTTCTCCACGGTGACGTGGACCACGCCACCATTTTCGGCCAGATCGCCGAACAGGATCATCTCCGCCAGCGGCTTCTTGAGCTTCTCCTGAATCACGCGGGCCATCGGTCGTGCCCCCATCTCGGGATCGTAGCCCTTCTCGGCCAGCCAGCGACGGGCATCCTCATCGACATCCAGCTGCACCCGCTTCTCGTCAAGCTGGGCCTGGAGCTCGACCAGGAACTTGTCGACCACGTTGCGCACGATCGACGGTTCGAGACCATGGAACTGGATGATCCCATCGAGGCGGTTGCGGAACTCCGGCGAGAAGGTCCGGCGAATCACCTCCATGCCATCGGTCGAGTGATCCTGGGTCTGGAACCCGATCGAGCGACGCGAGATCTGCTCGGCGCCAGCGTTCGAGGTCATGATGATGATCACGTGACGGAAGTCCGCCTCGCGGCCGTTGTTGTCGGTCAGACGGCCATGGTCCATCACCTGAAGCAGCAGGTTGAAGACCTCCGGGTGCGCCTTCTCGATCTCGTCGAGCAGCAGCACGCAGTGCGGCTGCTTGTTGATCGCCTCGGTCAGCAGACCACCCTGGTCGTAGCCGACATAGCCGGGGGGCGCACCGATCAGGCGCGACACCGTGTGTCGCTCCATGTACTCGGACATGTCGAAGCGAACCAGTTCGATCCCCATCAGATGCGAGAGCTGGCGCGCCACTTCGGTCTTACCGACCCCGGTGGGCCCGGCAAAGAGGAAGCTGCCGACCGGCTTGTCGGGCGACTTGAGCCCGGCCCGCGAGAGCTTGATCGCCGCCGACAGGCTGGTGATCGCCTCGTCCTGGCCGAACACCAGCATCTTGAGATCACGCTCCAGATTGGAGAGCAGCTTGCGATCGGAGCTGGAGACGCTCTTGGGCGGAATCCGCGCGATCGACGCCACTACCGCCTCGACCTGATCGACATCGATGGTCGAGACCCGCGCCTCCGGCGGCAGCAGCCGCTGATGCGCGCCGGCCTCGTCGATGACGTCGATCGCCTTGTCCGGCAGATGACGGTCGTTGATGTAGCGATCCGCCAGACGCGCCGCACTCTCCAGCGCACCGTCGGTGTACTTGAGCTGGTGGTGCTCCTCGAAGCGCCCGCGCAGCCCCTTGAGGATGCGGATGGTGTCATCCACCGAGGGCTCGGGCACGTCGACCTTCTGGAAACGACGAGCCAGGGCACGATCCTTTTCGAAGATCCCGCGGAACTCCTGGAAGGTGGTCGAACCGATGCAGCGCAGCTCACCCGAGGAGAGCAGCGGCTTGAGCAGGTTCGAGGCGTCCATGACGCCACCCGAGGCGGCGCCGGCGCCGATCACGGTATGGATCTCGTCGATGAACAGGATCGAGTTCTCCTGCTTGCGCAGCTCCGCCAACAACCCTTTGAGGCGCTTCTCGAAGTCGCCGCGGTACTTGGTACCCGCCAGCAGCGCGCCCATGTCGAGGGAGTAGACCACCGCGTCGGCGATCACCTCGGGCACGTCTTCCTCGACGATGCGCTTGGCCAGGCCTTCGGCGATGGCGGTCTTGCCGACGCCGGCCTCGCCGACCAGCAGCGGGTTGTTCTTGCGCCGACGCGCCAGGATCTGCACCACTCGCTCGAGTTCGTGATCGCGCCCGATCAGCGGGTCGATCTTGCCCAGGCGGGCCTGATCGTTGAGGTTGGTGGCATAGCTGGTGAGCGGATGCTGGCCATTCTCGGCGGCGGCCTCTTCACCCTCTTCGGACTCCTGCGAGGGCTGCTGAGACTGGCCGTGGCCCGCCACCTTGGAGATACCGTGAGCGATGTAGTTGACCGCATCGACGCGGGCCACGCTCTGCTGCTTGAGGAAATAGACCGCCTGACTCTCCTGCTCGGAGAAGATCGCGACCAGCACATTGGCACCGGTGACTTCGCTCTTGCCGGAGGACTGGACGTGGAACACTGCGCGTTGCAGCACGCGCTGGAAGCCCAGCGTGGGCTGGGTTTCGCGGTCGTCCTGATCCTCGGGGATCAGCGGCGTGGTGGAGTTGATGAAATCCTGCAGATCGGCACGAAGCTTCTCCAGATTCGCCCCACAGGCATTCAGCACATCGGCTGCCGAAGCATTGTCGAGAAGCGCCAGCAGCAAGTGCTCCACGGTCATGAACTCGTGTCGCTTGGAGCGCGCCACGGTGAAGGCCGTGTTCAGGGTGAGTTCAAGTTCTTTACTCAACATGGCAGTCCCCTTTTAGCCACTGAGGGCGTCGGTCGGCACTTTCACAATCGGGCACAAACAGCGGTTTCGCAAGTCCCCGGCGCACAAAGCGTCGCGGACCGCCCCACCACCCCTACTCGACGGCATCCACATCGCACATCAGCGGATGTTCGCACTCGCGCGCATACTCGTTGACCAAGTGACACTTGGTCTCCGCCACGTCGCGGGTGAAGATGCCGCAGGTCGCTTTCCCCTGGGTGTGCACGGCGAGCATGATCTGCACCGCCTTCTCACTGTCCATGGCGAAGAAACGTTGAAGTATCTCGACGACGAACTCCATCGGGGTGTAGTCGTCGTTGTAGAGTATGACCTTGTACATCGGCGGCGGCGCCAGCTGCGGCTCCGACGCCTGTTCGGCAACGTCTCCCTGCTCGTGATGATCAGGGTCGGGAGGGCGCGTCATACCGAGACGCGCCGGCTCCCCATGGGAATCAGACGACACGCTATCTACGATCTCTAACATAGTAAGGATGAATTCCTGAGTGCACGGACCGGGTTCGCCTACCGTCGCACGAGTATCGCGGCGGGTGCGTCTCGCGCCCGGCACCGGTACCCTGTGCCTCGCCGGGCGCCGGCGCCTGGACCGCCTCGCGCAGGAGCGAACCGAGCCGTGTATCAGTGAGGTATTGGATACCGTTGAAGACCCGAGGTTCCCTTGAAGATGCGGCCGATGTCGCCACGATGCAAGCCCGAGCAAAAAATAGTTAGCCATGCGCCCCGGCGCCAGTCTCGCAACGGCTACCGCCTGCGCCCGGCCACGTCTTGTCACGCCGCCCATTCACTCCCCAGGAGCCACCTCGGACCGAACGCCATGGGTCGAATCTACCTGCTGCACAAACCCTATCAGGTGCTCTGCCAGTTCACCGACGATCGCGGCCGTGCCACCCTGGCCGACCATCTGAAGGTGCCTGGCGTCTACGCCGCCGGCCGCCTCGATTACGACTCAGAGGGGCTGCTGCTGCTCACCGACGATGGCGGCCTGATCCACCGCATCAGCGACCCCCGCCACAAGCTGGCCAAACGCTACTGGGTGCAGGTCGAGGGCGCCCCCGATGATGCCGCCCTGGCGGCGCTGGCCCACGGCGTGACGCTCAAGGATGGCCCGACGCGGCCGGCCCGGGTACGCCGGCTGGCCGCCACACCACCGCCGCCGCGCAATCCGCCGGTGCGCTTTCGCCGCGACATCCCCACCACCTGGCTGGAGATCGAGCTGCGCGAGGGGCGCAACCGCCAGGTCCGGCGCATGACCGCCCATATCGGCCACCCCACGCTACGCCTGATGCGGGTCGCGATCGGCCCGTGGCAGCTGGGTGAGCTGGCCCCCGGGGCGTGGCGCAGTGAACCGCTCAACCTGCCGGCGACACCCGCAGCCAACCGCTCGCGATCGCGCCGCCGCTGAGCGCCGGCCGCGACCTGAGCCGCACGGGCTGTGCCGCGCCGCCAGACCCGGTATGATCGTAGCCAGCCCGGCTGCCAGACCCGCGCCGCGGACGAGTTCGAGTGGGGAGAGAGATGACATGAATCGCTGGACACCACGCGTGACCGTGGCCGTCGTGGTGGAGCGCGCCGGCCGCTATCTGATGGTCGAGGAGGATCGTGGCGGCCCGTTCAGCCTCTACAATCAGCCGGCCGGCCACCTCGAGCGCGGCGAGCGGCTGGTCGCCGCGGCGGAGCGCGAAGTGCGCGAAGAGGCCGCCTGGCAGGTGGCGATCACCGACTACCTCGGCCTCTATGTCCACCACACCCAGGACGGGCTCACCTTCCACAGCCACGCCTTCCTAGGGCTACCGCTGGCGCACCTGGGCAACCCGCTCGACAAGGGGATCGTCAGCGCCCACTGGCTGACCTTCGACGAGATCGATGATCTCGAGCGTGGCCGCCGCCTGCGCAGTCCCGTGGTGATGCAGCGCCTGCGTGACGTACGCGAAGGCCGCCGCTTTCCGCTGGATACGATTCGCGAACGCTGACGCCAGCGCTGATACGCCCGCGCCACCGGCACGCATGCCGACAGTGCGGTGCACTCGATGCTACCCCGCGCTTTCGGCTATAATCCCGGGTCATTTATTCAGCCGGCCCGTGCCGGTGCCGGGCGTTTCGCCCCGCCCGTCGCGGGCCCCTGTCGGCCAGAGATTCGCCATGACGCTTGCCATACCGCCATCCGAGACACCCGAGGGCCCGACCGCAACCGGCGCCACCACCGTGATCGTGGGCATGTCCGGTGGCGTCGACTCCTCGGTCACCGCGCTGCGCCTGCTCGAGCAGGGATACCGCGTCGAGGGCCTGTTCATGAAGAACTGGGACGAGGACGACGGTACCGAGTACTGCACCGCAATGGCGGATCTCGCCGATGCCCAGGCGGTCTGCGACAGCCTCGGCATCAAGCTGCACACGGCCAACTTCGCCGCCGAGTACTGGGACAACGTGTTCGAGCACTTCCTCGCCGAGTATCAGGCCGGACGCACGCCCAATCCGGACATCCTGTGCAACCGCGAGATCAAGTTCAAAGTCTTCCTCGACTACGCCGAGATGCTCGGCGCCGACCTGATTGCCACCGGCCACTATGTGCGCCGGCGCCTCACTGCAGACGGCCGCGCCGAGCTGCTCAAGGGTCGCGATGCCAACAAGGACCAGAGCTACTTCCTGCACGCGGTGCCGGGCGCGGCGATCGCCAAGACGCTGTTTCCGGTGGGCGAGCTGGAGAAGTCCGAGGTGCGCGCCCTGGCCGAGCGCCACGGCCTGGCCACCGCGCGCAAGAAGGATTCGACCGGGATCTGTTTCATCGGCGAACGCCGCTTCAGCGATTTCCTCAAGCAGTACCTGCCGGCCCAGCCGGGACGTATCGAGACCCCCGAGGGTGAAGCGGTCGGCGAGCACATGGGCTTGATGTACTACACCCTGGGTCAACGCCGCGGCCTGGGCATCGGCGGGCTCAAGGCACACAGCGAAGACCCGTGGTTCGTCGCCGCCAAGGATCTCGAGCGCAACGTGCTGGTGGTGGTTCAGGGCGAGCACCCGCTGCTCTACAGCGACACCGCCTACTGCGAACCCGCCGCCTGGATCGCCGGCGCCCCGCCCAAGGCCAAGCGCCTGAGCGCCAAGACCCGCTACCGCCAGCAGGACGAACCGTGCGAGGTCGAGGTGCTCGCGGATGGTGGGCTGGCGGTGCATTTTGACACACCGCAGCGCGCGGTCACCCCGGGGCAGTCGCTGGTGCTCTACGCCGACGACGTCTGTCTCGGCGGTGCGGTGATCCGTGCCACCGCCACCACCGATGCCGGTGCGATCGACCCCACCTCACAAACAGGGAGCGCGCGTTCGGCATGAACCCAACGCCCATCCAGTCCGCCCCTCTGGGCGCCAGCGGTCGTCAGGCGCTGGCCCTCGCCGGCGTGTTCCAGGCCGCCACGGTGGTCGACCAGCTCGCCCGTACCGGCCACTGCGACGAGCGCGCCTGGAACACCCTGGTGCGCGCCACACTGGAGACCGACCCGCCCACCTTCGAGTCGGTCTACGGCGGCCACCACAACAATCTGCGCCAGGGCATCGATACCCTGCTGGCGGTGATGTCGCGCCAGCAGGCGGACCCGGCGGTGATGCGCTACGGCTTCTCTATGGTGCTGCTGATGCAGAAGCTGCGCAAGAACCAGGCCATGATGCGCACCCTGGGCGAACGCCTGGGGCGCATCCAGGGCCAGGCCGAGCACTTCGGCAATACCCACGACAACGTGATCGCCAGTCTCGGCGAGCTGTATCAGGAGACGCTCTCGACCTTCCGCTACCGCATCGTGGTGCAGGGTGAGCCGAGCCTGCTGCAGAGCCCGGGCATGCCCCCGCGCATCCGCACTGCCCTGCTCGGCGGCGTGCGCTTCGCCCTGCTGTGGCACCAGCAAGGCGGCCGGCGCTGGAGCCTGGTCTTCCAGCGCGGCGCGCTCAAGCGTGCCCTGCGCGAGCTCGACGGCCACTGAGCGCGGGCCGTCCGCGCGCCTCCTTTCGCCTTATCCAACGCGAGCCACCCGCTCGCGCGACGCTTCGGGAACCCAAGATGATCGAACTCTCTCCTCTCACCGCCCTCTCTCCCGTCGACGGCCGCTACGCCGACAAGACCGCTGCGCTGCGCCAGCACTTCAGCGAGTTCGGCCTGATCCGCGCCCGCGTCACCGTCGAGGTGCGCTGGCTCGAGTGCCTCGCCGCGCACCCCGGCATCGACGAGGTACCGGCGCTCTCCGCCGAGGCCCAGGCCTTTCTCGACCAGTTGGTGAAGAACTTCTCGGTGAGCGACGCCGAGCGCATCAAGACCATCGAGCGCACCACCAACCACGACGTCAAGGCGGTGGAGTACTTCATCAAGGAGGCGATCGCCGAACAGCCCGAGCTGCACGCGATCACCGAGTTCGTGCACTTCGCCTGCACCTCCGAGGACATCAACAACCTCTCCTATGCGCTGATGCTGCGCGACGGCCTCGGCGCGCTGCTGCCCAGCATGCGCGAGATCCACGACGCCATCGCGCGCCTGGCCGCCGAGCATGCCGAGCAGCCGATGCTCTCGCGCACCCACGGCCAGACCGCCAGCCCGACCACCCTGGGCAAGGAGATGGCCAACGTCGCCTACCGTCTGGCGCGTCAGCTCAAGCAGATCGAAGCGGTCGAGTTCCTGGGCAAGATCAACGGCGCCGTGGGCAACTACAATGCCCATCTGGCGACCTACCCGGAAGTGGACTGGGCCGACAATGCCCAGCGCTTCGTCGAGTCGCTGGGTCTGACCTTCAACCCCTACACCACCCAGATCGAGCCGCATGACTATGTCGCCGAGCTGTTCGATGCGATCAGTCGCTTCAACACCATCCTGATCGACTTCGACCGCGACGTCTGGGGCTATATCTCGCTGGGCTACTTCAAGCAGCGGACAGTGGCCGGCGAGATCGGCTCCTCGACCATGCCGCACAAGGTCAACCCGATCGACTTCGAGAACTCCGAGGGCAACCTGGGGCTGGCCAACGCCCTGCTCGACCATCTGGCGCGCAAGCTGCCCATCTCGCGCTGGCAGCGCGACCTGACCGACTCCACCGTGCTGCGTAACCTGGGCGTGGGCCTGGCCTATGGCCTGATCGCCTATCACGCCTCGCTCAAGGGCATCGGCAAGCTCGAGGCCAACCCCCAGCGTCTCGACGACGATCTCGATCAGAGCTGGGAAGTGCTGGCCGAACCGATCCAGACCGTGATGCGTCGCTACGGCATCGAGCAGCCCTACGAGAAGCTCAAGACATTGACCCGCGGCAAGCGCATCGATCAGGCGGGCTTCGCCGCCTTCATCGACACCCTGGCGCTGCCGGATGAGGTCAAGCGCGAGCTCAAGGCGCTGACCCCGGGCACCTACATCGGCAATGCCGCCGCCCAGGCCAAGGCGCTGGGCGCCTGAACGCGACCGCACCACCGCAGGAGGATGCCATGACTGCCGCCAACACCCCGCGCACGCTGCTGGGCGGCCTGACCCCCGCCCAGTTCCTGAGCCGCCACTGGCAGAAGTCACCGCTGCTGATTCGCGGCGCGCTGCCCGACTTCGTGTCGCCGCTGGAGCCGGACGATCTCGCTGGCCTGGCCTGCGAGCCCGAGGTCGAGTCGCGCCTGGTCGAGGAGCAGGGTCAGGACAAGGCGTGGCAGGTCAGCCATGGCCCGTTCGATGACGCCACCTTCGCCCGCCTGCCCGAGAGCGGCTGGTCGCTGCTGGTGCAGGCGGTCGACCACTACGTGCCCGAGGTCGCCGGGCTGCTCGCCCAGTTCGACTTCCTGCCGCAGTGGCGGCTCGATGACATCATGGTCAGCTACGCCCCTAGCGGCGGCAGCGTCGGCCCGCACGTCGACCAGTACGACGTCTTCCTGCTGCAGGCCAGCGGACGACGTCACTGGCAGCTGGGCGGCAAGCCCGGAGACGAGGCACCGCTGATCGCGGGGATCGACCTGCGTATCCTCGACACCTTCGAGGTCCAGCCCGACCAGGATTGGGTGCTGGAGCCCGGCGATATGCTCTATCTGCCGCCGGGCGTGGCCCACCACGGGGTCAGCGCCTCGGATGACTGCATGACCTTCTCGATCGGCTTTCGCGCGCCCTCGGTCGACGAGACCGTCACTGCCTTCGCCGACTACATCGGCGAGCAGCTGGGTGACGCCCAGCGCTATGCCGATGCCGATCTGCAGCCGCCGCAGCACCCCGGCGAGCTGGACGACGCCGCAGTGGAACGCGTGCGTGCGCTCCTGCTGGCGGCGATCGATCGGCCGGATCAGATGGCGCAATGGTTTGGACGCGCCATGACCCAGCCCAAGTATCTCGATCAGCTGGTCCCGAGCGACAGCCCCAGCGATCCGGCCGAGGTGGAGGCAGCGCTCCGCGCTGGCGAACGCCTGCTGCACAGCCCCGGCTCGCGCTTCGCCTGGCGGGGGCAGACGCCGACCCAGGCGACGCTGTTCGCCGATGGCGATGCCTTAGACTGCGACCCGGCGCTGGCGCGCCGCCTGTGCGACGCCGAACCGCTGGACCAGGAGAGCCTGGCACATCCCGAAGCGGCCACCGTGCTGGCCGCGCTGCTCGACGCCGGCAGCCTGTGCTGGGACGAGGATGAGGATGATCAGGACGACGCATGAGCGAGCCGCCACGGCGGCAAGTTCGCCGCAGGCTGCCTACACTGAGTCGGGCCGGCCGCGGCAGAAATGCTGGACGAGTTCGGAAACACTGTTTTAATATCTTTGGCACAAAACCTTGTTCCTAGGTTCAGGAGGAGTGAACATGAAGAAACTGCTTATCCCCGCGCTGGCCATGAGCGTGCTGGCCCTGGCCGGCTGCACCAATACCTCGACCTATTCGGGTGACGTCTACCGCGGCAATCAGGCCGAGACCGCACAGTCGGTCAGCTACGGCACCATTCAGTCGGTGCGCCCGGTGCAGATCCAGGGTGGCAATGGCGAGAGCGTTCTGGGCAGCCTCGGCGGCGCGGTGATCGGCGGCCTCCTCGGCAATCAGGTGGGCGGCGGCTCCGGCAAGACCCTGGCCACCGCGGCGGGTGCGATCGGCGGTACCATCGCCGGCAGCAAGGTCCAGCAGGCGACCGACCGTGTCGACGCCTATGAGCTGGAGATCCGTCAGGACAGCGGCCAGAACGTGGTGGTCGTACAGAAGGCCGATCGCAACTGGCAGGTCGGCCAGCGCGTGCGCCTGATCGCCAGCGGCTCCAGCGTCAGCGTCGCGCCCTACTGACACCTGCCGGCGCACGCCCGCGTCGATCGCAGGTCAGCGGTAACGAAACGGTGCCCTTCCGGGCACCGTTTCTGCGTTCTGGCCGCCCCAACGGGGAGTTATCGTTAGCCTGATACTATTTTCGCCTGTCGCCCTTACTTTACATACGCTATCGTATGTTCTGTGGTTAAGACTCTTAAGGGAATGACAGGAACATGAAGGGACGCATGATGGTCACGGCCGGCGTGGCCGCCACCGCGGCACTGCTGTCGGGCACCGCCGGCGCCGACGGCCTGCTGACACTCAAATCGGAAAACGACCTCTTCGCCAGCGGCGGCGACGGTCACTACACCAACGGCCTCGAGATCGGCTGGTCCTTCGCGCCGAGTGCCGGCCACTGGACTCGCCAGCTCGCCGACGCCCTTCCGGGCTGGAGCGGCGCCACGCTGGACGGCGCCGCCTATCGCTTCGGCCAGCAGATCTATACCCCCGAAGATATCGACCAGCGCGGCCTGGTCGAGGATGACCGCCCCTACGCCGGCGTCCTCTACGCCGGGCTCTCGCTGTTCGACGAGTCGCGCACACCCGGCTGGCGCCGCAGCAGCGGCCTGTTCTTCGACGTCGGCCTGGTCGGCCCCGGCTCGGGTGCGCGTACGGTGCAGAAGAACTTCCACCACTGGATCGGCAGCGACGAGCCCGAAGGTTGGCACAACCAGCTCCACAACGAGCCTTTCGTCAACGTCGCCTACTCGACCGCCTGGTGGAAGACCGGCCATCTCGGCGGCCTGGAGACCGAATTCGGCCCCTCGGTGGGCTTCGCCGTGGGCAACCTCTACACCTACGCGGCCAGCGGCCTGGGCCTGCGTCTCGGCCAGGGGCTCGACCAGAGCTTTGGCGTGCCGGCAGTCGCGCCGTCACAGGGTAGCCGGGTCTACTTCCGCGAGGATAGCGGATTCAACTGGTATCTCTTCGCCAACCTCGAGGGCCGGCTCATGGCCCACAACATGCTGCTCGACGGCAATACCTTCGAAGACAGCCACTCGGTGGATCGCCGCCCCTGGGTCGGCGACGCCCAGGTCGGCCTGGCACTGTCGTGGAATCGCTGGCAGCTCTCCTACAGCTCGGTGTGGCGCACCAAGGAGTTCGACGAGCAGGACAGCGGCGATCGGTTCGGCTCGGTGACTCTCTCCACCTGGCTGTGACCCCGGCGCCGCTCGGCATACCCCGAGCGGCCTATCCCGCAGGCACCCAACACGACGGGCGCTNNAGCGCCCGTCGTGTTTGGCGGCTCTATAGGCGCAAGCCCGTATCAGTGCAGCTTGGCCTTGCGCAGCGCCCAGCAGGCCAGACGCTTGCCGACCCATACCAGCAGTGCCAGCAGAATCAGCGTCAGCAGCATCGAGATCGGCTTGACGATGAACGTCGCCCCCAGGATCGCCAACGCTACCGATACCATCCAGCGGTCCTGCGCCGGATCCCCTCTGAGCTGCGCCGGCAGCCAGCGTTCGACCACGCCACCCAACGCCCCCTCCCACGCCTTGAGAGCCAGGAACAGCAGCACGGCAAAGGCGACGAGCCATACGATAAACACGGTCATGCAATACCTCTCCTCACCCCAGAGATCACGATATCAACGCCTTCCGCAGGGTACTCACAGCCTCGATCCGGCGCAACTGCCGGTGAAGCCGGCGCGACAGGCACGGTTTTAGCCCATGACACCCGCTCACCACCTGACACGGAAGCCATGGCACGTTACGATATTGGAGACATGCACAAACGCAAAGGTTCCCAGATGCAGATTGCCCAGAACTCCGTGGTCGCTTTTCACTATACACTGACCAACGACGCGGGAGAGGTCCTGGACAGCTCGGAAGGCCGTGATCCGCTGACCTATCTCCATGGCGCGGGCAACATTATCCCGGGGCTGGAGAAGCAGCTCGAAGGCCGTGCCGATGGCGACAAGCTCACGGTCGCCGTCGAGCCGAGCGAAGGCTACGGTGAAGTCCAGCCGGCGCTGGTACAGGAAGTGCCGCGCGACGCCTTCCAGGGTGTCGAAGAAGTCCAGCCGGGCATGCAGTTCCAGGCCCAGACCCAGGAAGGCCCGCTGATGGTCACCGTGACCAAGGTCGAAGGCGACACCGTCACCGTCGATGGCAACCATCCGCTGGCTGGCGAGAAGCTCAACTTCGACGTCGAGATCACCGAGGTGCGTGAAGCGACCGAGGAAGAAGTGTCCCACGGCCACGTCCACGGCGAAGGCGGCCACGAGCACTGAGTCGCATACCGCTGCGCGCCGTTGACGCGAGCGCAACGTCAAAGGGCAGCCGAGAGGCTGCCCTTTTTTTGTCTGCGTCTATCGCCGCGAGCCTCTTCATGTGGCGCGCGTGATCTGGCAGGTGACTCGAAATGGACCTCAGCCCTCGCTGGCCAGGACCACCCGCTGGGCCAACTGGGTGCGCTCCATGGGGCGCCTTGCCTGCCAGTAGTAGCGCTTCCAGTAGACATTGTCGAGACGCGACAGCTTGACCCCCTGCGACGTCGAGGCGTGCAGAAAATAGCCATTGCCGACATAGACACCGACATGATTATAGGGCCCCGGCGGGCGGAAGAAGATCAGGTCTCCCGCCTTGAGATCGCTGCGTGAGACGCGGCTGCCCTCCTGGACCTGCTCCTCGGTGGTGCGCGGCAGCTCGAGCGAGAAGGCCTCTGTGAACACATGCTGCATCAGCGCCGAGCAGTCGATGCCGTGACGGCCATTGCCGCCGAGGACATAGGGAGTGCCGACCCAGCGCTGATGCTCGTCGAGCAGCGCTTCACGGATGATGGTGGGCGAGACGGATGATGGCTGGCGGTAGTCGTGCACCTGCTGCGCCTGCTGACGGGCTCGGGGTGGTGATGCCGCAGGCGTCTGCTGGGCGACGACGAAGCGCGACTTGGCCACGGGAAGCGCGTACTGCGCATGAACCTGTTGTTGTTGTGCGGGGGTCGAGCAGCCACTCACGACGAAGGCAATGGCCAGCCCCAGGGCCGTGCGTTTGAGCATTCAGCGCAACCTCATTCACCGGTGAGCCACCACGGGCATGCCTCGATATCACGCCGCGGGCGTCTCACGACCGGGCAGGCGCCATCGGGCGAATTGAGTCGCTGTGGTGGTGACACCGGTCGGGGTATCACCGCCAGAGCGGCCAGTATTCGGCTCGAAAATCGAAATCGAAAAAAATACGCGCCGTCTGGCCGACGGGCGTAGCACACCGCGGATGATATGTCATCGATAAGCCTTTGACGAGCCCTATCGCAATGAAAGCGCGACTCGATCGCGGCGGCGCGTTCAGTGCAGCCGATGCGGCCCGCCCACCAGTACGTCGACGTGCAGCGGCGTCGAGTGGCGCCCAGGGCGGCCAGGAAAGTCGAGACTCGCCCAGCTGCCGGCGAGCAGCGGCGTGGCACCGAGCCAGGCATTCAGCGCCTCGCGGAAGCGACGCAGGAAATCGTCGCGCTCCGGAGTGTCGTCCATGAAGAAGCCGAAACCGCTGTAGAGCCCTTCAGCGTAGGCCTGCCAGCTGCTGTAGTGGCGCTCGGCGAGGCGCCCCGCCGCCTCGAGGTAGCGCGCCAGCGCGGCATCGTCGAACCAGTCGAGCTGGCGCCCGGCAAGGCTCAGATCGACCAGCTGGGCGATATCCCAGGCGGTCATGTCCTCGTCGTTGCAGCCGCAGGCATTGTCGCGCACGTGGCGCAGCCGCAGCAGGTGCACCCGCTCCTCCTCACCGCAGTCACCGGACTCGAGAATCGCGATCTCCTCGGCCAGACGGCGCGCATTGAGCGTATAGGGGGCGTAGTTGATCTGATACTCCTGACGATCCCCCGCCTCGAGCAGGAAATCGAGAAATTCGCCCAGTCCGGTCGCCCCCTGCAGCGCGTATTGATGCTCCAGCCACTCCTGCAGTGCACGGCGATCCTCCCCCGCCAGCGGCAGCGGCCACTGCCAAGCCGCCTCGTTGAGCGGCCCGGCCAGCGACATCGCGGTGAACTGCTCGAGGCTCGGACGCGGCCCCGGCTCCTGCCACTGGCTGTCAAAGATCGGCGTCAGCCAGTGAAAGCGCGAGCCGGGATCGCGCAGATGCCAGGCAATATCGTCACCCAGCCCCGCCTCCTCCGGCGCCTCTTCGGGGCTGAGCAGGGTCTCCCAGGCCAACCACGCCGCGAGCAGCGTCTGCGGCGTGGCGTAGAAGCGCCCGAGCACGCCGGCCAGCGCGCGCGCCTGCGCCTGCAGCTCGGCCGGCGCATAGCGCTCGCTGTCCGCCGCCATGAGCAGATAGAAGGCATACTTCTCGGCCATGAAGATGGTTGCCGCGTGGTCAGCGCAAGATTTCAGCGCCTGGCGCCGCTCACCGGCCACACGACCGCTGCCCGCCGCACCGGGATGACACGCATCCGCCGCCAGCTGATTGAGATGGTGCGCCTGGGCCGGCATCCAGTAGCGCGCCAGTGCCGCGAGCGGTTCGTCACGACGCAGCGTCAGCACCTCGTTGAGATAGCGCTCGGCATCCTCACGCCGCTCGGGCGCCAGCGGCTCACCGAGCTGGTAGCGGGTCGTCAGATCCGGCTCACGCACGGCCGCCAGCGCCAGCACCCAGGCGTCAGCCGAAGCGTGGCGCTCACGCACCACGCGCCGCGACTGCTGGCGACGGTCATCGTCGAGGCTGTGTGCCAGCGGTGTCTGCCAAGGGCTGCCGGCCGCTCCCAGCAGACGCCCCCAGTCGGCCTCGAAGTCGGCACACAGATCACGCCCCTCGAACAGACTGCGACCACGCTGGTAGGCACGGGCCATGGCGGGCCAGTCGGCGTAGCGCTGCTGCAGCAGATCCAGGCCGTGGGCGGCGAAGGTCTCGGCCTCCTGCGCCGACAGCCAGCCCGCCCCGAAACCGAGATAGGCCTGGTCGATCAGCCGCAACCAGTCCCACGCCGCCCATTCGAGAGGCTCCACGCGGGCCAGGAAGGCGACCAGCACCTGGCCGTACTCGCGCTGCTCGCCGAGTGAGGCAAGCCAGGTCTCGGCTTCCGCCGGCCCCTCGCGCCCGAGCCGGGCGGCATCCATCTCCCAGCCATAACGATAACCCTGACGCGCCAGCCACTCGAGGCCCGAGAGCAGCGCATCGCGCCCGGCGATATCGAGCTGCTCGCGCAGCAGACGCTGCCACCCCAGGCGCTCGTCGGGGTCGGGAGTGAACGGCCAGCGCAGCACCGGGGCAAAAGTCGCGCGTGCGCCCCACAGCGACTCGGCCCACAGCGAGTCCGACACCGCTTCGGCCCCTTCCAGCTGGCGTGCCAGCGCCTGCCAGTCGACCCCGCGGCCCTGACGCTCGCGCTTGGCCAGCGCGCGCCCGGCGGCATCGAGCAGCGGATCGCTCCAGGGCGCCAACGCTGCGCGCCAGCGGGTCAACGAGGGGTAGGCAGTGACGATCTCCGCCGCCAACCAGGCGAGCCAGGCCGCTTGGCGCTCGCTGTCGAGCCACCCCGCTGCCCCGCCCAATGCCAGTAGTTCCAGCGCCGCCAGCCGCGACAGCGGTGGTTGCTGCCCATCGACCGCACTCTCCCACAGCCGCCAGGCGAACTCGTCACGATCCGTGATCGCCAGCGCCTGCAGACGCTCACGCGCCTGAACCGGCGACAGGGCCTGGCGGGGATCGGTGCCCTCGGGCCAACCGCAGAGTGTCAGCTGCTGAGCCCACCACTGGGCGAGAAGTTCGCGCAAAGAGAGACCTCGTGAAACGCCGAAGACAGGACGTCCGCCAGACGATCAAAGAGACCGCCACGGACGCGGCGGCACAGTATACCGGAAAGCGAACGCCCCGCCGACCGCCAGGTCGTCGGGGCGCCATTCTCGCGCGACCTCAGCTCATCTTGTCGACGTGCGTGCGCGTCGTCTTGTGCAGCAGATGACGCAGCAGCCATCGCCGGACCCGCACCACGAACTGCTCCTGGAACATGATACAGAACAGCACCGTGAGCAGCAGGAACACTGGATAGAGCCACAGATGCACATCGCCGGCCGCGGCCAGGCAGCCGCGGAAGTTGCTCAAGCACAGCCCCGGATCACCCGACAGCACCCGTTCGACGCGCGAGAACACTGCGTACAGCGGCACATGGAGCGCGAACATCGGCAGCGAGGCGCCACCCAGGCGTGAAGCCAGGCGCCTGATTCGCCGGCTCTTGGGCTCCCTCCACTGCGCAGCGACGTAGACGAGCGTCAGCTGCGCCGGCAGCAGCAGCCCATCGTGCAGCAGATAGTACCAGGCGTGCCCGCGACCGAGCAGGAACAGCGCCACTGCGATGCTGGCAGCCACCCCCAGCAGCGCCAGCAGCTGCCGGCTCGGCGACATCGAGCGCCCGGCCTCCCGCTGCTGGGCATAGAAGGTGTAGAGCAGAATGCCGGCGGCGAACTCCGGCAGCCGGATCAACGGATTACGGTGCAGGATACCGGTCTCCGGCACGCCGTAATTGGTGGTGAAGACCACGATCAGCGGGGGGATCAGATAAATGAGATTGACCCATAGCATGGCACGCCGCGGGTGCAGGACCCGACGCAGGCGTGGCGCCAGCCACGGGAAGGTCAGATAGAAGAAGAACAGCGCCGAGATCGACCAGGAGGGGGGATTGAAGGTCAGATAGAGCGGGTTCCAGGCGTGCAGCAGGGTCAGATTGAGCAGCAGATTGATGCCCGTCTCCAGCGGCGACATGGTGTGGTTGAGACTTTTCCAGTCGAGCTGGCCGACATCATTGTTGACGTCGTAGACCACGAAGCGCAGCGAAATGTCACTGTCACCCGGCGCGATGGCGAGATAGCCGACCAGCGCCGACACGCTCATCGCCAGGATCAGTGAGCCGATATGAATCGGATAGAGATTCGAGAAGCGCTTGAGCAGAAAACTCTTGACCGGCTCGCGCATGCGATGCGCATCGTCGAGATAGACGTGGGTCAGCAGAAAGCCGGAAAGCACGAAGAACGCGCTGGTCGAAAAGAAGCCGATATCGGTCACATAGTGCGACCAGCTACTGATCGAGGGGTAGGTATGCAGGGTGTGGAAGATGACGATGTACAGGCCGAGAAAGAAGCGCAGCCACTCCAGGCCAATGAAACGCTCCTTCTGGCCGGCGCTTTGCGTGCCGGACACGGCGGTCTTTGAATCAGGCATTCCTTGCAGATCTCTGGCCGTCGAAAGGCCTCATTCTACCCGATTCCTGCCGCCGGGCACGCCCCAAGGCGCAACGTGCCCAGGGCAGGAATCCAGGCCTGGCCGAACAGCCGCCGAACGGACGCTCTTTTCAGGCCGGCTTCCCGGTCCGGTCTAGGCCTTCTTGATCTTGGCCACCACCCACAACAGGATGATGGCACCGATCGTGGCCACCACCAGCGAACCGATCAGGCCGTTGGAGGAGAGTCCCAGCAGACTGAAGATAAAACCACCGATGACGGCTCCGACGATGCCCACGCCGATATTGCCGAGGATGCCGAAGCCGCCGCCGCGCATCACCTTGCCGGCGATCCAGCCAGCGATACCCCCGATGATCAGCCACAAGATAAAGCCCATAGAGTCACTCCTTGATTCCGATGAGGGGTGCCGAGGCGGCAGTTGCCGCCGTCGCCTCAAGGATAGACACCCCAGACACAATCTTCACGGCCGTGAAGCCCCCTGAATGCGATGGGCCGACAATCGTCGGCCCATCGTGGCACTTCGGCACATCCTTGCGGCTCAGCCGAACACCGGCACCCGGGTCGACTCACGCGACGGCATGCCGGACTCGAACCACTGCTGATGCGCTTGGGCATCGCTCCATACGCGGAAGTGCAGCTGCGACATCATCACCGGGTCGTCGAGAAACGCCAACCGTTCAAGGTTGCTCATCGCTGCGGGCCCCTGGGTCACGGCCGCCGCCACGCGCTCTGCCCGGCGCCGGCGCAGAGGTTCGGCCTTGGCATGGCGCGAGGTACCCAGCGCCGTGGCCAACGCATTGGCGACCGGGTCGACCACCACCTGCACGAAGTGCGGGGTGGCCGCCGCCGCGTTCATCCGCCCCAGATGGCGCACCATCCGCCGCAGCACGCGCGGCGGGTGGGTCTCCTCGGGGATCCGGAACAGCCGCGCACGGAAGCAGGCACTGCCCAGGCCCACCCGGCTCGACAGTGCCGAGACCGGAATCGACAGCATCATCGCGCCGACGATCGGCGACAGCCACCACAGGAAGGTCGGCTCCATGAAGTAGACCCCACTCGCCCAGACCGCACCGATCACAGTCTGGCTCCAGTGGTTGCGGATCGCGTCGCCCCAGGTGGTGTCGCTGTTCTCGCGCGACGGCGAGCGCCACTGGATCGCCCAGCCCATCAGCGAAGTCAGTACGAAGCGGGTATGGAACAGCATACGTACCGGCGCCAGCGCCATCGAGAACAGCGACTCCAGCACCATGCTGACGAAGACCTTGAGCGGCCCGCCGAACTGCCGGCTGCCCTGGATCCACACCAGAACCACGCTCAGCACCTTGGGCAGGAACAGCAGCGTCGCGGTGGCACCAAAGAGGCCCACGGCCAGGGCCGGATTCCACTGCGGCCAGACCGGGAACATCATCCCCGGCTCGGGGAAGTAGTTCGGCGTGCTCAGGGTGTGCACGGCCAGCAGCGCCGTCGACAGCACCAGGAACAGACACCACAGCGGCGCCGAGATGTAGGACATCAGGCCGGTCAGGAAGACCGCGCGATGGACCGGGTGAATCCCCTTGGAGAGGAACAGCCGGAAGTTCATCAGGTTGCCGTGACACCAGCGGCGGTCGCGGTTGAGCTCGTCGAGCAGGTTGGGCGGCATCTCCTCGTAGCTGCCATCCAGCTCGTAGGCGATCCAGACACCCCAGCCGGCCCGCCGCATCAGCGCCGCCTCGACGAAGTCGTGGGAGAGAATCTCACCCGACATCGACCCCTTGCCGGGCAGCGGCGCGAGCATGCAGTGACGCATGAACGGCGCCATGCGGATGATCGCGTTGTGCCCCCAGTAGTGTGATTCGCCCAGCTGCCAGAAGTGCAATCCGGCGGTGAACAGCGGCCCATAGACGCGGGTCGCGAACTGCTGCATGCGCGCATAGAGGTTGAGACGCCCCGAGGCGCGCGGTGCGGTCTGCACGATGCCGGCATCCGGATGCGCCTCCATCATCTGCACCAGTCGCGTCAGACAGGCGCCGCTCATCACGCTGTCGGCATCGAGCACCAGCATGTAGCGGTAGAGCGATCCCCAGCGCCGACAGAAGTCGTCGAGGTTGCCGCTCTTGCGCTTGACCCGACGCTGGCGCCGGCGATAGAAGACCTGGCCGAAGGCATCGAGATCGCGACACAGCGCCAGCCAGGCGTGGGTCTCGGCGATCGCCGTGTCGGGGTCGAAGGTGTCGCTCAGGATGAACAGATCGAAGTGACGATCGTTGCCGCTCTGGCGCAGCGACTCCAGAGTGGCACGCACCCCGGCGAACACCCGCGGCACATCCTCGTTGCAGATCGGCACCAGCAGCGCAGTGCGTGCGGCGGGGTCGATCGGCTCGTCCCCCACTTCCGAATCGATGGCGTAGCGGTCGCGCCCGCGCAGGAGCTGGAAGAAGCCCATCAGTGCGGTCCAGAACCCCGCCGAGACCCAGGCGAACAGCAGGACGAACAGCGCCAGGATGGCCATCTCCAGCCACTGCGCGCCCTGCCCCGGCAGCACCGTGCGCATCTGGTTGGCAGCGATGATGCTCTGCCCGAAGATCAGGACCAGCAGCACCCAGCGGCGCCCGGTGGCGACCCACTGCCAGCGCGGCTTGGGCTTGGCCGGGCGCATGCGGCGGCGAAAGCCGCGGCCCACCCAGTTGCGAAAGCGCTGGCCAAAACGCACGAAGGGGTTGGTCGACCACGCTTCCGGCGCCAGCGGCGTACGCTGCATCGGCGGCGCGGTCTGCAGATGCGTGATCCCCGCCGCATCGGTGGTGAGCGTCTCCGGCGGCGCCAGCGGCGGCTCGGCATAGGCCAGCGCCAGCCGCCGCCCTACCGACTGCGCCGCCGGATCCTCAGGATCCGGCTCATGGCCGCCCAGGGCAGCGTGCAAGGCCGCCATGTCGTGGGTATCCAGATCGCTCGCCAGCAGGCGACGGCGCGCCTCGCGGTCCTGGGCCTCGAGCGCCAGGCGCTCGAGGTACTGATCGGGCGATGCGATCCGCTGAGAGGGAGTCGCATCAACCATTGGCAGGCAACCGGTAGTACCAGGTCTCGGAAAGGCGCTGGTCGCCCTGGTTGAGATAGGCGCGGATATCCAGCGGCTTGCTGTTGTCGCTGCGCTTGACCTTGACGAACACGCGCCAGCCGCCGGTGGCCGGATTGGACTCGGTGCGGCTGCTGACCAGTTCACCGTTGTCGCCCACGCTGGCCTGCACATTGATGTTGGCGTCGTTGCCGAGGCCGGAGAGTGCGGCACCGTCGAAGTCGATCACGAAGGCCAGCGAGCCGTCCGATTCACGCACCAGATTGTCCTTGAGCACCTCACCGCGCGAACGACGGGTCTGCTCGACCCAGGCCAGCGACGGGTCGGCGTAACGGCTCTCGTCCTTGGTCACGGTGAAGCGGTAGTCGTAGTCCAGCGGCGTGCCCGGCTCGGGCGCGGTCTCCGGCAGCCACATCGAGACGATGTTGTCGTTGGTCTCGTTGGGGGTCGGAATCTGGATCAGCTCGATCTTGCCCGCGCCCCACTCGTTCTGCGGCTCAATCCAGGCACTGGGACGCAGATCGTAACGGTTGGCGATATCCTGGTAGGCGGAGAAGTCGTGGTTGCGCTGCATCAGGCCGTAGCCACGCAGCCGCGGGGTCGCCTGCTCGTTGATCATCAGCTTGGCCGGGTTGGCCAGCGCACGCCAGGTCCAGCCGTTCTGCGAATCACTGATCAGCAGACCGTTGGAGTCATGGATAGCGGGGCGATAGTTGAGCTCGGACGAGGGCTGCGCCGGGCCGTAGAGATACATGCTGGTGAGCGGCGCGATACCCAGTTTCTCGATCGGACGACGCAGATAGAGCCGCGACTTGACGTCGACCACGGTGTCGGCGCCGGGACGCAGCACGAAACGGTAGGCCCCGGTGACGCTGGCCGAGTCGAGCAGTGCGAAGATGGTCAGATATTGGCTGCTCTTGCTCGGCTTGACGACCCAGAACTCCTTGAAGCGCGGGAACTCTTCACCCGAGGAGAGGCCGGTATCGACCGCCAGGCCGCGCCCGGAGACGCCATAGACCTGATCCTTGCCGACCACGCGGAAGTAGCTCGCGCCGAGGAAGACCATGGTCTCGTCCTTGCGCGGGTTGTCGTTGAGCGCGTAGTTCACCTTGAAGCCGGCGATGCCCAGGTCGGTGCTGTTCTTGACCTTGTCCGAGAGCTTCAGATCGCCGTAGCTGAAGTCGTCGGGCTTGTAGGCGAAGTCGTGCACCTCGCCCTGATCGTCGACGCTGTGCAGTTTGATCGCACTGTCGTAATGCATGCCTTCGTGGAAGAAGCTCAGGGTGAACGGCACGTCATCGCCGCTCCATACGTCACGCTCGCGCTTGAACTGGATCTGCTCGTATTGAGCGAAGTTCAGGTTGCGCAACTCGTCGGGCAGATTGCGTTCCGGTTCGCTGTAACCCTGCTGGGAGAGCTCCTCGGCCTGCTTGGCGACGTCGTCGAAGCCGAAAGCCAATACGTTCTGGGCGATACCGCTGAGCAGCAGCCCAGCCAGGGCCGCCGCGGGTATCAGCCCCTTGCGTCGTTCAAGGTTACTTTGCCGGATCGATGCACTCACACTCACACTCCTTTCAAAACTATCTTGTCCGGTAACAACACGCTCATCCGGTGGCGCCACGGACACCGGGCCGAACCTGCCGCGGCAGGCGGCAACGAAGCGCGCCGACAACACCTCGCCTTGCCATGGCAAGGGCAATGCGATGATAACTTGCGACGAAAAACGACGGGATAGCGAAGCATCCGTGCTTCTATGACAGCCGCAGTCTAGCATAGGCACCGCATTCAAGCCGCGCCGACATATCGCCAGCGTGGCGCGCTGCCCACTGCCAGCCACGACGAGCTCCACATAGAGGCCGGCGCCTGGGGTCATACCGCCATCCCGGCGATGCCGCTGGCTGGGCATAATGGCGTATCTGGCCCTTTTCAGCTACCCCCGGGAGACTCCCGCCAGGCTTCCACGCCGCCTGCTGCTGCCCTTCTCAGCCAGTTTTCCCACGGGTTTCAGCCCCTCGGCTCACCGCCTTTCCTCCATGCCGCCGCGTTTCCGGCTGCCGATCTCGGCGCCCCCAGAACCCATGCCTAGACATTGCACAGGCTATGTCAGACAAATGGCGAATAGCGCTTTCCGCCCACGTGGCCGACACTCCGCAGCGTACTGCGGCAAGCCCATGGCGGCGCCGCCGGGATGCATTCAACCAGGAACTGCCCCAATGCATGCATGGACTCTGATCTCGTTTCTCTTCTTCACGGGGCTGGTCGCCTTGATCACCTGGCGTATCACCCATCGTGACGACCTCAGCAACACCCGCGGCTACTTTCTCGCCGGACGCAGCCTGACCTTTCCGCTGATCGCCGGCTCGCTGCTGATGACCAACCTCTCCACGGAGCAGATGGTGGGGCTCAACGGCGCGGCCTTCGCCGACGGCCTCAGCGTGATGGCGTGGGAAGTGGTCGCGGTAGTCGCGCTGGTGCTGCTGGCGCTGTTCTTCCTGCCACGCTTCCTGCGCAGCGGCATCACCACCGTGCCGCAGTTGCTGCTGGAGCGCTTCGGCCCGACGGCCCAGCTGATCTGTAACGTGATCTTCCTGATCGCCTACGCGGTGATCCTGCTGCCGATCATTCTCTACTCCGGCGCCGTGGGCCTGCAGGGAATGCTCGATCTACCGGTGCTGACCGGCATCGAGTCGAGCACGACCCTGCTGTGGCTGACGGTGTGGGGCGTGGGCCTGATCGGCGCGATCTATGCGCTGTTCGGCGGCCTGCGTACGGTCGCGGTGTCCGACACCATCAACGCCATCGGCCTGCTGGTGGGCGGTCTGCTGATCGTCTATCTGGGGCTCGACGCGGTGGGTGACGGCAACGGCATCGCCGCCGGCTGGCACGCGATCCAGGCCTCACAGCCGGAGCGCCTGAACTCCCTCGGCGGGCCGGACCAGCAGGTCCCGTGGCCGACGCTGTTCACCGGGGTCTTTCTGATCAACCTCTTCTACTGGTCCACCAACCAGCAGATCATCCAGCGCACCTTCGCCGCGCGCAGCCTCTCCGAAGGCCAGAAAGGGGTGCTGCTGACCGGCTTCCTCAAGCTGCTCGGTCCGCTCTATCTGGTGCTGCCGGGGATCATCGCTTTCCAGCTCTACGCCGGCGACGGCATCGCCCCGGACCAGGCTTACGGCCATCTGGTGTTCCACCTGCTGCCGCCGTGGCTGACCGGCTTCTTCGCCGCGGTGATGGTCGGCGCCATCCTCTCCTCGTTCAACTCGGCGCTCAACAGCACCACCACTCTGTTCAGCCTGGGTATCTACAAGGGCGTGTTCCGCAAGGACGCCAGCGAATCCGAAGTGGTCAAGTCGGGCAAGGTGTTCGGCTGGATCATGGCGGTGGCGTCGATGGCGATCGCTCCGCTGCTGGCCGGCCAGGAGAGTCTGTTCGACTATCTGCAGACAATGAACGCGATCTACTTCATCCCCATCCTGGCGGTGGTGATCGTCGGCCTGCTGACCAAGCGCGTTCCCGAGAGTGCCGCCATCTTCGGTCTGATCGGCGGTATCGTGCTGATCGCCCTGGGCTACTTCGTGCCGCCGTTCAACGCCATCCTCGACCTGACCAACCAGTACCACTTCGTCGCCGGAGTGTTCGTGCTGCTGATCCTCGGCATGCTGCTGATCGGCAAGATCGCACCGCGTCGCGTGGCCTGGATCCAGGAGGACGTCAAGGCGGTCGACCTGACCCCGTGGAAAGGCGCGGTGCCGGTGGGCATCCTGCTGCTGGTGCTGGTGTTCGCCATCTATCTCGCCTTCGCCAACTGAGCCAGCCTGCGCCAATCGAGTTCATCCAGCGGGTTTCGTCCCCGCACGAGCTCACCCGGCAACGCCCCGCCCCGTGCGGGGCGTTCGCGCATCCGAGCGCCCTTTTTCCGTGTGACCCTTGCCTGAACAGCGGTTTACCCACACATTTCAGGTACCCTGACGGCGAATGCGTGCGGATAACGAGGCGATGCCCCGAGACCTGACCCAAGAAATTCACAACCTGATCGAGCGCGGCCGCGACCGCCAGCTGCGCCTGGCAGTGACCGGGCTCTCCCGCGCTGGCAAGACGGCGTTTCTGACCTCGCTGGTCAACCAACTGCGCCACGCCGGCATCGATGCCCGGCTGGATCTGCTCAAGCCGGCCCGCGAGGGCCGCCTGCTCGGCGCCCAGCGCATGTCGCAGCCCGACCTGGGCATTCCGCGCTTCCCCTACGACGAGGCGCTCGCCAGCCTGGCCGGCGAGCCACCGCGCTGGCCGGAACCGACCCGCGGGATCAGCGAGCTGCGCCTCAAGCTGCGCTTCAAGACCCGGCGCGCCCGCGGCCTGCTGGGCGATACCGCCAACCTGACTCTGGATCTGATCGACTATCCCGGCGAGTGGCTGCTCGATCTGCCGCTGCTCGCGCACGATTTCCTCGGCTGGAGCGAGGCCCAGCTCGCGGCCATAGGTCCCGAGCGCCAGCGCTTCGCCGAGCCGTGGCGCCGCGCGGTCGCCGCCCATCGCCCCGACGAGGTAGTCGACGAGACCCGCCTGGCCGAACTCGCGGGGCGCTACGCCGACAATCTTCGGCAGGCCCGGGAAGCCGGCTTCTCGCATCTGCAGCCGGGACGCTTCCTGCTCCCCGGCGAGCTCGAGGGTGCGCCGGTGCTGCAGTTCTTCCCCCTGCCCGGCATCGCCGAAGCGGACCGGCGCCAACTCGAGGCGCTGCCCGCCGAGAGCCTCTACAAGACCCTGGCGCGGCGCTTTCGCCACTATCAGCAGCACGTGGTCAAGCCGTTCTACCGCGAGCACTTCCGCCGCTTCGACCGCCAGGTCGTGCTGGTCGACGTGCTCGGCGCGCTCAATGCCGGGCCCGAGCGCTTCGAGGATCTCGCCAGCGCCCTGGCCACGCTCATGCAGAGCTTCGACTACGGCAAGCGCAGCCTGCTCAATCGGCTGTTCGCGCCGCGCATCGACCGGCTGGCGATCGCCGCCACCAAGGCCGATCACGTCACGCCGGATCAGCACGCCAATCTGGTCGCGCTGCTCGAGTCGCTGCTGGCCGAGCCGCTCAAGGATCTGCGCTACGCCGACGTCCCGGTGCGCGCCTTTTCGCTGGCCGCGATCCGCGCCACCGAGAACCGTCAGGTGGAGAGCGACGGCCAGCGCCAGCCAGCGCTGCGCGGCCACGGTCTCGACGACGCCCCGCTGCTGCTCTACCCCGGCGACGTCCCCGCGCGGCTGCCCGATGCCGGTTTCTGGCAGCGCCAGGGCTTCACCTTCACCGCCTTTCGCCCGCCGCCGGCCGATGGCGGCGCGCTGCCGCACATCCGCATGGATGCGGCGCTCGACTGGCTCCTGGGAGACAAGCTGCGATGAGCGACCCCCGCCCTGGCCGGCGCTTCGACGAGCCCACTGCCACCAGTGACGAACCCACCGGCGACGCCACGCCGCTGCGCGGTGCGCACGCCTATCTGCCCGAGCAGCCCTCGACCCCGGCAGCCGAAGAGGAGATGCCCTCACCGGCGCTGGATGCCGCTCTGGCACCGCCACGCAAGCGCCGCTGGGGGCTGCTGGTGCTACTCAGCACCAGCCTCGGACTGGGCACGCTGGAGGCGGGCCAGACCCTCTACCACGCCACCCTCGGAGGAGACTGGCTGGCCGGCGCCTGGAGCGCGCTGGGACTGCTGGCCATCGGCCTCGGCGGCAAGGCGCTGCTGGGTGAGCTGTGGCGACTGCGCAAGCTGCGCCGCCACGCCCGCCTGCGCGAGCGTCTCGACGACACCTGGCCGGCCAGCGGTGAAGGCACGCAGGAGAGCGTCGAGCCGCTGGCGCTGGCCGAGGAGCTGCGTGCCCAGATGGGGCTCTCGCGGACCCATCCGCACTGGCAATCCTTCATCGCCGCCCAGCAGCCCCACCACAGCGCCGCCGAGACCCGCGAACTGCTCGCCTGGCACCTGCTGCGCCCGCGGGATCAGGCCGCGCGCCGGCTGGTCACGCGGATGTCGGGGGAGACCGCAGTGATGGTCGCGGTGAGCCCGCTGACGCTGGTCGACATGGCGCTGATGGCCTGGCGCAACATCGCCATGCTCGATCGCATCGCCGCGCTCTACGGCCTGCAGCTCGGCTACGCCAGCCGCCTGCGCCTGTTCCGCGAGGTGCTGCGCAACATGGCCTTCGCCGGCGCCAGCGAGATGGTCACCGATGCCGGCATGGACCTGCTGTCGATGAACCTCGCCGCCAAGCTCTCCTCCCGCGCCGGCCAGGGCCTCGGCGCCGGCCTGCTCACCGCACGCCTGGGTCTGCGTGCCATCGCCACCACCCGCCCGATCGCCTTCGCCGCCGACGAGCGTCCGCGCCTGTCCGATCTACGCCGCGAGGTGTGGCAGCAACTGCGCCGGCTGGACGACTCGGCCCAGAGCGGGCGCGAACCGCCCTCTCGCTGACGGTGGCAATGGCTGGCCACCGCCGCCGCTCCAGCACGAAGGCGGCCGAGGACGAACGCGATCGCGGGTTGATGCGATAGAGAATGCCTTCAATCGAGCGCGAAGAAACGCCGCAGGGTGTGCGCCACCGCCGCCTCGTGATGGGCGCCGATGCGCTCGGCCCGGGGCAGTCGGGCAATCACCTCGGGATGGGCGTTGGCGACGACGAAGGCGTTGCCGGCCAGCGTCAGCATCTCGACGTCATTGAAGTTATCGCCGAAGGCCAGCGCCTGAGAGGCGGGCAGTGCCAGCGCCGCCAGCATCTGCGCCAGCGCGCTGCCCTTGTCGACACCACGCTGCATCACCTCCAGCGAATTGGCCGCCGAATAGGTAATGTGCAGCGCCTCGCCGTAGCGCTCGCGCAATGTGCGCTCGAGCGGCGCCAGCAGCGACGGCTCGCCGATATAGAGCACCTTGCTCACGGCCGCCTGACTCAGGTCGCGTAGATCGTCGACCTGATAGGTGAAACCGGTCATGGCGTGCAGCGGCAACAGCGCCGGCGCCTCGGCATCGATCAGCCAGCGCTCGCGAGTATACAGATTGAGCCGCACCGACGCCGGTCGCGGCAACGCCACCAACGCCTCCACCAGCGCCTGCGGCACCAGGCGCTCGCTGACCACGCGGTCATCGGCATCGAACACACAGGCACCGTTGCTGCTGATGATCCAGGCGGGGAGCTCGAGCTGGCGCCGGATCTCGGCGATGTCCAGATGATGGCGGCCGGAGGCCAGCGCCAGGGTGTGGCCGCGCGCGACCAGTTGCGCCAGGGTCTCGCGGGTCAGCGCAGCGACGCGATGCTCGGCGTCGAGCAGGGTACCGTCGAGATCGCTGGCAATCAGGTAGGGGGGCATGAGAGCTCCTGTGACTCTGGCAGAGGGGGCTTTGTGTGACAGCGGTCAGCGCTCGCCGACCTGGCGCGGCGCCGCACCTGAGGCGCAGACGACGTGCGCGTCGTCTGCGGCCCAAGATACCACTGTCGCGCCGCGGGTGAGGCTCAGTCAGCCAGACTCTTGGCCACCGCCGCCGCCTGCGGCCCCATCACCACATGCAGGGTGCCATCGGCGAAGCGCTGGACCCCGGCCGCGCCCAGCCCGCGCAGCGTGGCCTCGTCCAACTGCCGGCGGTCGGCCAGGTCGAGGCGCAGCCGGGTCGTGGCGACGACACTCACCTGGCGCAGGTTGTCGTGCCCGCCCACCACTGCCAGCCACGCCTCGCGGGAGTCGGCATCGAGCTCGGCCACGGCCAGCGCGGCGCGCTCCTCCTCCACCGTTGCCGGCACCGGCGCGGCCTCGACAGCGGCGCCCTGCTGGCGCAGCGCGGTGCGAATGTCATCGGCCACAGCGTCGGCGATCGGCCCCAGGATCACCTGCAGGCCACCGCCGCGCAGGCGCAGGATGCCGCGCGCGCCCAGCGTCTTGAGCGCCGTCTCGTCGATGGCCCCCGCATCACTCATCACCAGCCGCAGGCGCGTGGTACAGGCGCCCACGCTGACCAGATTGGCGACACCGCCGAGTGCCTCGACGAACGCGGGGCCGCGCGGCCCTGCGCTGGCCGCGGCAGGCCCCGCCGGCGCATCGGGCTCGCGCCCCGGCGTCGGCAGATCGAAGCGTGCGATGGCCCAGCGGAATACCAGGTAGTAGAGCGCGAAATAAGCCAGCCCCACCGGGATCATCATCCAGCCGTGGGTCGAGAGCCCATAGGAGAGCGCGTAGTCGAAGGCGCCAGCGGAGAAGGTAAAGCCGAGCTTGACTCCGAGCAGGTCCATCAGCGCCATCGACAGGCCGGTCATCAGGGCATGGAAGGCGTAGAGCAGCGGCGCCAGGAACATGAACGAGAACTCGATCGGCTCGGTCACCCCGGTGAGAAAGGCCGTCAGTGCCAGCGACAGCAGCAAGCCGCCGACCTGGGCGCGCCGGCCCCGCGGTGCGGCGTGGTACATCGCCAGCGCCGCCGCCGGCAGCCCGAACATCATCACCGGGAAGAAGCCCGCCATGAAGCCGCCCGCGCTGGGGTCGCCAGCGAAGAAGCGATTGAGATCGCCGGTCGCCCCGTCGTAGCTGCCGAATACGAACCACACGAAGCTATTGAGCACATGGTGCAACCCGGTGACGATCAGGATGCGATTGAGCACACCATAGACGAACAGCCCCAGGTCGCCGGCATCGATCAGCCACTGGCCGAGCTGATCGATGGCGTGCTGGATCGGCGGCCAGATCACCCCGAAGAGCCCACCCAAGGCCACCGCCGAGAGACCGGTGACGATGGGGATGAAGCGCCGCCCACCGAAGAACGCCAGGTAATCCGGCAGCTTGATCGCCTTGTAGCGATTGTAGAGTAGGCCCGCCACGCTACCGATGATGATGCCGGCGAGTACGCCCATGTTGATATCCGGGTTGAGCGTCTCCAGCACCGCCTCCAGCACCAGATAACCGATCACCCCGGCCAGCCCGGCAGCACCGTTGTCGTCATCGGCCAAGCCTACCGCCACGCCGATGGCGAAGATCAGCGCCAGGTGGGAGAAGATCGCATTGCCGGCATTGGCGACGAAACCGATGTCGAGCAGGTCGGGCTGCCCCAGGCGCAGCAGCAGACCCGCCACCGGCAACACCGCGATGGGCAGCATCAGCGAGCGCCCGAGTTTCTGCAGTCCGGCCATCAGCCGGATACCCAATGTCTGGAGCATGCCCCTCTCCTGAGATCTTGTGATTGTGAATATGATGCTGGCGCGTGGTCACGCCTGTGCCGCGGACGCCGGCGTATCGAGCCACGTCGTCAGTGCCGCGCGCACCGCGGCGCCATCGTCGAGTGCCAGCAGCTCCGGCACCCGGGCGGCCAGGGCCGCTGTATCCAGTGCGCGCAGCGACGCCTTGAGACCGGCAATGCCGGCGGGCTCCAGCGACAGCTCGTCGACCCCCATCGCCACCAGCAGCAGCGCCGCCAGTGGATCCCCGGCAGCGGCGCCACACACGCCGACCGGGCAGTGCCCAGCGGCCCCGTCGAGGGTGGCCTGGATCAGCCGCAGCACGCCGGGGTGAAGCACGTCGCAGTGCGCCGCCAGCGCCGCCACCTCGCGATCCATCGCCAGGGCGTACTGGGTCAGGTCGTTGGTACCGATAGAGAAGAAGTCGGCCTCCCGGGCCAGGCTCGCGGCGCACAGCGCCGCCGACGGCACCTCGATCATCACCCCCAGGGCCGGCAGCCGGGTGATGCCCAGCGCGGTGGCACACGCCACGAGCCGCTGGCGCACCCAGCGCAGCTCGCCGACATCGCTCACCATCGGCAGCATCAGGCGCAGCGGCAGCGTGGTTTGCGCCGCATCCGCCACCTCGCTGCCCGCCAGCAGCAGCGCCTCAAGCTGGGTGTCGAACAGCTCGGGGAAGGCCCGCCACAGGCGTATGCCACGCTCGCCCAGGGCCGGGTTGGGCGCCGCCGGCAGGGTCAGGTAGTCGAGCTGCTTGTCGGCGCCGATATCGAGCAGGCGCACGATCACCGGCTTGCCGCCGAGCGCCGCCAGCGCGGCGGCATACTCCCGCTGCTGCGCATCGCGGGTAGGTGCCGCGGCGCGCCCCAGGAACAGGAATTCGCTGCGCAGCAGGCCCACGCCGTCGGCGCCGGCACGGGCGGCGGCCTCCGCTTCCGCGGCCGACCCGACGTTCGCGGCGACATGCACCTGGCGCCCGTCACGGGTGACCGCCACCCCCTGGGCCTGCTCGGCGGCGGCGCGAGCCTGAGCCCGGTGACGTTCGCGCTCGGCTTCTCGCTGCGCCAGACGCTCGGCGTCGGGGGCACTCTCGAGCACGCCATGGGTAGCGTCGAGCACGGCACGTTCGGCAGTGAGCGAGAGCAGCGCCTCGCCCAGCCCCATCACGCAGGGCACCCCCCGCGCCCGGGCCAGGATGGCCAGATGGGAGGTGACTCCACCGGCGGCCAGACACAGGCCCTGAATACGCCCGGCCACGGCCACGAACTGCGACGGGGTCATCTCGCGGGCGATCAGAATCGCTCCGTCGAGATCGTCATCCGCGACCTCCCGCGCGTCCTCGCCCGCCTCCGCCAGCGGTGTCATCACCCGTCGCTGCAGGTCGCGCAGATCGTCGACACGTGCCGCCAGCAGCGCGCTATCGCTCGCCTCGAGCCGCCCGACCTCACGCTGCAGCGCCGCATACCAGCCCTGCCCGGCGCTGGACCCGGCGGCGATATGATGCTCGGCGGCCTCGCGCAGCGCCGGGTCCTCCAGCCACGCCAGGTGGGCGTCGAAGATCTCCGCTTCTTCCTGGTGCCCCTGCGCCACGGCCGCACGCCGGGAGGCCTCGAGGGTCGCCGCGACCGTCTCCAGTGCCGCTGTCAGCGCCTGACGCTCCGCCGCCGGGTCGGCCGCCGTCTCGGCGACCCGCGGCAGCGGCGGGTCATAGTGGCGCAGCGGACCGATCGCGATCCCCTGACTGGCGCGGGTGCCGCGCAGCTGGCCAGGCTCTCCCTCCGGATCAGCGCGCGCCGTCGACGACGAGGCAGACGGCGCCGGCGCCTCAGCGGGCGCCTGGGATGCGGCGGCCGGCGACGTTTCCGGTGTGGCCAGCAGCGTGCTCGCGGCCTCGAGCGCGGCTTCTCCTTGCGCGCCCCGGGCCACCAGGGTCACGCGGCTGCCCTGGACCAGCCCCAGGTTGAGCAGCGCGCTGACACTCGCGGCATCGGCCTCACGGCCATCCGCCGCCACCAACCGCAGGGCGACGTCGTGCGCCCGGGCGATGGCCCGCAGGCGCGCCGCCGGACGCGCGTGCACGCCGCTGGCGGCGGCGACGGTCAGCTCTCGGCGGACTTCCGTGGCGGCCTGGTCATCATCACTCGCCGCATCACTATTCAAGCCTGCGCCCTCGGCCTCCCCGGCACCATCGACATGGCAGAGCAGCAGCGCTTCTCCGCGCTCGACCACCTGCCCCGGCGTCGCCAGCAGCTCGAGGCGCTGGTCCGCGGCGTTGGTCAGCACGATCGGCGTCAGCAGCGCCTTGGCCTGGCGCGCCACCCGGTCGGCATCGAAGCGCAGCAATGCCGTGCCGGCGGTGATCCGCTCACCTTCGGCCACCAGCAGGGTGAAGCCGTCGCCAGCCAGATCGACGGTATCGAGCCCCAGATGCAGCAGCCACTCGCCGCCGGTGTCGTCACGCAGGGTCACCGCATGGCGGGTCCGCGCACACTGGATCACCTCGCCGTCGCAGGGGGCGTGGAGGATGTCGTCGAGGGGGTCGAGCGCGATCCCGGGACCCAGGGCCTCGGCCGCGAAGACCGGATCGGGCAGATCGCCGAGCGCCACCACCAGGCCCCGCAGGGGCGCGCTGAGAATGAGGGGAGAAGATGCCATGAGACCTCCGGCGGCGTGTGAAGCGTGAATGGAGAGAGCCCTGCCCTCGCCCCCACCCGAGATAGTGAATGGGGGCGGCGGGCATGCGCCCTAACGGGTTCCTGGAACGCGGCCTAAAGCGTGCGGGTCACCTTCTGCAGATGCCGCGGGCGGTCAGGATCGCCACCGCGGGCCACCGCCAGACGTGCCGCCATGACGTAGAAGCTCTGGATCACCGCCAGTGGCTGGAGATCGTCGTGGCCGGCATCGCTCAGCTCCAGCTCGCGCGAGGTGACGCTGGCGTCCGCCGCCAGCAGTACCCGCGCGCCTACCCCGCGCAGCCATGCCGCCAGATCGAGCAGGCCGGCCTGATCCGGCCCCGGCGGTGCCAATATCAGCACCGGGTAGCCGGGTTCGATCAGCGCCATCGGGCCATGCTTGACCTCGGCGCCGCTGAACGGCTCGGCCTGGATGCCGCAGGTCTCCTTGAACTTGAGCGCCGCTTCCTGGGCGACGGCCAGCCCTACCCCGCGCCCGATCACCAGCAGCCGGTCGACCGTGCGCAGCGCCTCGACCGCGGGCTGCCAGTCGCAGGCGGCGGCCGCGTCGAGCCGCTCGGGTAGCCGCTCGAGGGCGCCCAACAGCTCGGGGTCGCCCTGCCAGGCGGCGATCAGATGCGCCGCGGCGGCGAGGGTCGCGAGATAGCTCTTGGTCGCCGCCACGCTCTGCTCGACGCCGGCATGCAGGCCCAGGCTGTGCCGCGAGGCCGCCGCCAGTTCGGAGTCGGGGGCGTTGACCAGCGCCAGGGTGCGCGCACCGCCCGCCGCCAGCGCGCGCTGGGTCGCGATCAGATCGGGGCTCGCCCCGGACTGCGAGATCCCCAGCGCCAGTTGCCCGGAGACCCGCCACGGGGTTCCCGAAAGCGTGGTCAACGAGGGCGGGATCGAGGCGATCGGCAGCCCCAGCCGCTTCATGCCGAGGTAGGCAAAATAGGCCGCCGCATGATCGGAGCTGCCACGCGCCACGGTCACCGCGCCGTGCAGATCGGCTTCCCGCAGCTCGCGCCCCAGTGCAGCTACCCCCTCGGCATTGGAGTGCCACTGTTCGCGCAGGCGTTGCGGGGCGCTCAGTGCCTCTTCCAGCATCAGCGACATGGGTCTGTCTCCGTGGTAGACGCCGCGTCGCGGCGGTGGACACACTCGCCGCCGACATAGACGGCGTCGAGGTCGAGATCGGCGCTCATCACCGCGACGTCGGCGTGGGCGCCAACCTCGAGCCGGCCGATCGCGTGCTCGCCGAGAAAGTCGGCGGGAAAGCGCGACAACCGCTGGGCGGCATCGGCCAGGTCGAGGCCGATGGCGACCAGGTTGCGCAATGCCTGATCCATGGTCAGGGTACTTCCGGCCAGCGTGCCGTCGGCCAGGCGCACGCCGCCCAGGCACTTGGTGACGTGCTGCGTGCCGAGCCGATACTCGCCGTCGGGCATACCCGCCGCCGCGGTGGAGTCGGTCACCGCGTAGAGCCGCGGGATGCAGCGCAACGCGGCGCGGATCGCCCCCGGATGCACGTGCAGCAGGTCGGGGATGATCTCGGCGTACTCGGCATGGGCCAGGGCGGCGCCGACCATGCCCGGCTTACGGTGGTGAAGGCCGCTCATGGCGTTGAACAGGTGGGTGAAACCGCGGGCACCGTGGGCGAGCCCGGCCACCCCCTCTTCATAGCTGCCCAACGAGTGGCCCATCTGCACCCGCACGCCGCGGGCATCGAGATGGCGGATCAGTTCGGCGTGCCCGGAGAGCTCCGGGGCCAGGGTCAACAGCCGGATCGGTGCCAGCGCCAGCAGCGCCTCGACCTCCGCGATCACCCCGGGGCGCGCGTGCGGCGGCTGGGCGCCGAGCTTGCCGGGATTGATATAGGGCCCCTCCAGATGCACCCCGAGCAGCCGCGCGGCGCACTCGGGGGGCGCAGCCACCCAGGCCGCGGCGTCACGCAGGGCGCGTTCGATCTCCGCCGGGGGCGCAGTCATGGTGGTCACCAGCAGGCTGGTGGTGCCGAAACGTACGTGGGTGCGCGCCAACGTCGCCGCGGCCTCGCCCCCCTCCATGGCGTCGGCACCGCCGCCACCATGCACGTGCAGGTCGACGAACCCCGGCAGCAGCCGCGGGTGATCGTTGTCGGTCGGGTCGACCGCGTCGCCGTCGATCGCCGTCACCCGCCCTGCCTGCCAGCGCAGCCAGCCCAGCCGCCAGCCGTCCGGGGTCAGGATGTTGCCGTACAGCATGTGCTCTCCTCTGGTGATGCCACCGCCGGCATCACTGCGTCAGTTCCACCATGAAGTCGTAGTAGTCGGTACGGCAGTAGGTGATGGTCAGCTCCGCCGCCCGACCGTCCGCCAGGTAACCCAGACGGGTCATCACCAGCAGCGCCTGGGACTCGGCGACCTCGGCCAGCGCCGCCAGCTCGGTGTCGGCGTTGCACGCCGACACATGCTGCAGTGCGCGCACCACCGGCGTGCCCTGAGCCTCGAGATAGCGGTAGAGCGAGTGCTCGACCGCCTGCGGGTCGGCCACCACGCTCACCGGCAGGCAGCTCTCCTCCACCGCCACCACCACGTCGTCAGCCAGGCGCAGGCGTTTCAACCGCGCCACCCGGCTATCCGCGGTCAGCCCCAGGCGCAACCCCTCCTCCGCCGTGGGCACACCCAGGCGCCGCTCGAGCCAGCGTGAGCTGGGGCGATGCCCGCGCTGGACCAGCAGGTCGGTAAAGCTGGTGAGCCGCGTCAGCGACTGATTGAGCCGAGGGGCAATGAAGGTGCCGGAGCCGCGGTTGCGCTGGATCAGACCCAGCGCGACCAGCCGATCGAGCGCCTTGCGCGCGGTGATCCGCGAAATATCCAGGGTCTCCGCCAGCACCCGCTCCGAGGGCAGCGCCTCGCCCGCCTCCCAGTCACCGGACTCGATCGCGTCGATCAGTTGCTGCGCCAGCTGCCGATAGAGCGGCGTGGCGCGCGAGGGGTCGAGTTGCAGGCGGGAGAGTGACGACGGCATGGCATATGGTCCGGGGCAGAGGCGCCAGTATTGATACCAGTTCAATACCACTAACATAACCACTGCAATACCACTTCACCAGCCCCTACCGCCCCCACTTTGGTCGTATCACGCATCCTCTGCCATGCTCAGAAGGAGATCCATTGCATGATCACCACCTTGAGGAGAGAAGAGATGGGCAAGACACTGGTCATCGGTGCCAACGGCCAGATCGGCCGCCGCTTCTGCCAGCAGGCCGCCGCCCAGGGAGCGCCGGTACGCGCCATGCTGCGCGACGCTTCACAGCAGGCCTTCTTCGACGAGCTGGGCGTCGAGAGCGTGGTCGGAGACCTCGCCGGCGACATGGCAGGTGCTTTCGAGGGCTGCGATGCGGTGCTGTTCACCGCCGGTTCCGGAGCCGCCACCGGCCTCGACCGCACCCTGATGATCGACCTCAATGGCGCCATGCGCGCCGTGGATCAGGCACGGGAGGCCGGCATCCAGCGCTTCGTGATGGTCTCCACACTGCACGTCGACCCACTGGCGGGACCGGAGAAGCTGCAACCTTACCTGGTCGCCAAGCGCGCCGCCGACGCCTACCTGATGGCCAGCGAGCTCGACTGGACGGTGCTGCGTCCGGGGCGCCTCACCGATACCGCGGGCAGCGGCCGCGTCACCCTGTCGCAGGACGCTTCGACCAGCGGCGAGGTGTCGCGGGACAACGTCGCCAGCTTTGCCCTGGCGGTGCTCAACCACCGCGCCCCGGCCCGCGAGTATGTGCTGCTGGATGGCGCCACCCCGATCGCCGAGGCGGTGAACGCGGGTTGAGACGACGGACCCACAGTTGCACCGCGCCGGCCGGGTGACAGTCCGGCCGGCGCGGCGGGTTGGCGTGAAAACGCCGGAATCCGTATAGTGTCGCTCTCGCCCAACGACCGATTCGATACGATGCTGCAGAACAACGCTCTTCTGGCCCAGCTGAAGCAAGACATCCGCGCCAATACCCCGCGTGCCCAGGGCACCATCAAAGCCACCGACAAGGGCTTCGGTTTCCTCGAGACCGAGGACGGTACCTCTTACTTCATTCCCCCGCCCGCCATGAAGCAGGTTCTGCACGGCGATCGTATCGAGGCCGCGATCAAGGAGGATGGCGACAAGAAGCAGGCCGAGCCTGAAAAGCTTCTGGAAGCCTCCCTCGATCGCTTCATTGCCCGCGTGCAGCTGCGCGAGGGTCGTCTCGCGGTGATCCCCGATCATCCTTCGATCAACCAGCCGCTCAAGGCGCGTATCAAGCGCTCCCTCGACGAGGCGAGCATCGCCGACGGCGACTGGGTCGTGGCACGTCTGGTGCGCCATCCGCTGCGCCCCGACGACCGCGGCTTCTTCACCCAGATCGACGAGCTGGTGGTCAAGCGTGACGACCCCGCCGTGCCGTGGCGAGTGACCCTGGCGCGCCATGCGCTGGAGCAGGAGTGCCCGCCGGCCGCCGAGGCCTGGCCGCTGCAGGAAGAGGGGCTGACCCGCGAGGATCTCACCGCCGAACCGTTCTTCACCATCGACGGCGAGAAGACCCGCGACATGGACGACGCCCTGCGCGTCGAGACCAGCGACGACGGCTGGACCCTGACGGTGGCGATCGCCGATCCCACCGCCTATGTCGACGAGTCCCACCCGGCGGACCAGGAGGCGCGCACCCGCGCCTTCACCGTCTACCTGCCGGGCCAGAACGTGACCATGCTGCCGGAGGCGCTGGCCGACGACCTGTGCTCGCTGAAGCCGGAGGTCGAGCGCCCGGTGCTCGCCTGCCGTCTGCAGGTAGGCCGCGACGGCACCCTCGGCGAGTACCGCTTCTTCGCCGCGACCATCTGCTCCCAGGCGCGGCTGGTCTACGATGACGTCTCCGACTGGCTCGAAGGGGTGAACGACGCCGCAGCACCGGCGGCGGCGATCGCCCCCCAGCTCGAGGCGCTCAGGGACCTGGCCCAGGCCCGCGCGGCCTGGCGCGAGCAGCATACCCTGGTATTCAAGGATCGCCCCGACTACGTCTTCGATCTCGACGACGCCGGCAACGTGCTCGATATCCGTACCGAGACCCGCCGTACCGGCCAGCGCATGATCGAAGAGGCGATGATCGTCGCCAACGCCTGCTGCGCCGACCTGTTGTCGCGGGAAGTGGGTCACGGGATCTTCAACGTCCACCACGCCTTCGAGCCGGAGAAGCTCGACCCGGCGCTGGAGTTCCTGGCCGCCCAGGGGATCGAGGTGGAGCGCGAACAGCTCAGCGAGCTGCCGCGCTACCGCGAGCTGCGCCGGGCGCTGGATGACCGTGAGGACGCTTGGCTCGACGCTCGCCTGCGCCGTTTCCAGGGCTACACCAACATGTCCGCCCGCCCAGGCCCCCACTTCGGGCTGGGTCTGCCGGCCTATGCCACCTGGACCTCGCCGATCCGCAAGTACGGCGATATGGTCAACCATCGCCTGATCAAGGGGGTGCTCAAGGGTGAAGCGGCACCGGCCGAGGCCAGCCAGCGACTGACCGAGCAACTGACCGAACGTCGGCGACTGAACCGAATGGCCGAACGTGACGTCAAAGACTGGCTCTATGTGCGCTATCTGGGTCAATCCCTCGATCAAGGCACGGTGTACGACGCCGATATCATCGATATCCGTCGTGGCGGCATGCGCGTGCGACTGAGTGCCAACGGCGCCACCGCCTTCATCCCCGCGCCGATGCTGCACAGCGACCGCAATCAGGTGGCGATCGACGACAAGGAAGGCCGTATCCAGATCGCCGGCGAACCTTGTTATCAGCTGGGCGGCACGCTGCGCGTCAAGCTCGTCGAGGCGCGCGAAGCGACCCGCTCGCTGGTGGCGACACCCGCCGAGTGACATGAAACGAGCCGCCTGCGCCACGGACGGCGCAAGCAGGCTACCACCATGGTGTGAACACCCTGTGACAGCGACACGATATACTGCTGTCTAGGAAAGACCTTCAACGTCCGGCGTGAGCGATCCGCCGGCACTCCGTCATCCGGTCTTTTCTGGCGTCATCGCCATTCTCGGAATGCGCCGTATCGACAGGGATCGTTTTTTAGAGGAGCGGCTCGTTGCATATTGCCGACGTCACGATGTTCTATGCCCCCGCCAGCGGCGGGGTTCGTACCTACCTCGACGCCAAGCACCGGCGTCTGGCCAAACTCCCCGGGGTCACCTGCAGCCTGCTGATCCCCGGTGCCGAGCTGGTCTCCCATGACGGTGTGCACGAGGTGCCCTCGCCGCCGCTGCCGTTCAGTCAGGGCTATCGCTTTCCGCTGCGCCGTCGCGGCTGGGAACGTGAGCTGCTGCGCGTCAAGCCGGACATCATCGAAGCGGGCGACCCCTACGTCACCGGCTGGGCCGCGCTCGACGCCGGACGCAAGCTCGACGTGCCGGTGGTCGGTTTCTATCACTCGGACCTGCCGCGCCTGATCAGCAATCGCCTCGGTAGCGGCACCGACCGGCTGGTCGAGCGCTACGTCTACCGGCTCTACCGACGTTTCGACCAGGTGCTGGCGCCCAGCCGGGTGATGGCCGAGCGCCTGACCCGACTGGGTATCGAGCATGTCGCGGTACAGCCGCTGGGGGTGGACCTCGAGAGCTTCCACCCACGGTTCCGCGATCCGGCCCTGCGTACCAAGCTCGGCCTCGACGACGATACCAAGCTTCTGATCTTCGTCGGCCGCGGCTCGCGCGAGAAGAACCTGCATCACCTGCTGGAGATGGCCCGTCAGCTGGGCAAGGGCTACCACCTGCTACTGGTCGGCCCCAGCATGCCCAGTCAGACGCCTGACAACGTCAGCGTGATCGACCGCTACACCCCGACCGAGGAAGTCGCCGGCTGGCTCGCCTCGAGCGATGCCCTGGTCCACGCCGGCACCCAGGAGACCTTCGGTCTGGTCGCCCTCGAGGCGATGGCCAGCGGGATCCCGGTGATCGCCGCCCGGGCCGGTGCGCTGGCCGAGAACGTGCCGCTGGGCTGTGGCCTGCTCAGCGAGCCGCACTCCCCCGCCGACATGGCACGCGCGGTGCGCGAGCTGTTCACCCAGCACGATGCCGAGCAGGCTGGGCGCCGGGCGCGCCGCTACGTCGAGCGCCACCACGACTGGGATATCGTCATCGACGGCCTCCTCACGCACTACCGCCGCCTCACCAGCGCCACCGCCAGCGCTGGCGCGGCGCAGCATGGATCGCAACATGGCTGAACGGCATTTCTCGCTGGTACTGCACGACATCGCCCCGGAAACCTGGCCCGACTATCAAGGTTTCGTCGCGGCGATCGACCGTCTGAGCGAGCGGTTCGGCCCGATTCCGATCACCTGGCTGGTGGTGCCCGACTTCCACGGTCGCGGCGAGTGTCGCCACAGCGACAGCCTGCGCCGGGTTCTGGATCAACGCCTGGCCCACGGCGACGAGCTGGTGCTGCACGGCTACTTCCACCGTGACGATGCGCCTCGACCGCGCACCCTGCACGACTTCTACATGCGCCGCATCTACACCTGGGAGGGTGAGTTCTACACCCTCGATCAGGCTACCGCCGGCGCCCTGCTCGACGACGGCATGGCCCAGTTCGATGCCTGCGGCTGGCCCCATGGCGGCTTCGTCGCCCCGGCCTGGCTGATGAGTCAGGGTACCCGCGCCGCGCTGGGCCAGCGCCCCTTCACCTACACCAGTGATCCGCAGCAGCTCTACCGCCTGCCCGGTTTCGAGCCGCTCAGCGCACCGAGCATCGTGTGGAGCGCGCGTAGCGCCTGGCGGCGCGGCATGTCGCGCGTGGTCAGCGCGATCCAGCAGCGGCGCTTCCAGCAGGCCCCGCTCTTGCGCCTGGCCCTGCATCCGGTCGACATGCGCTATCGCTCCTCCTACGACTACTGGTACCGGTTGGTGGAGCAGCTCCTGGGCGAGGGACGTCAAGCGGTGACCAAGCAGCACTGGCTGGACCACCACGCCCCCGATCTCGCCACGCGCAAGGATCGTTCGGCGGCATGAAGCGTATCATCTGGTGCCTGGTGCTGGGCCTGGTGGCGGCACTGGCGATTCCACTGCTGATCGGCGGCCGCGGTATCGTCACCGAACTGCGCAGCTTCCCCACCTCGCTGCTGCTGATGATGCTGGGCATGATCTTCGTGTGCTGGAATCTCAACGCCCTGCGCCTGCGCCTGCTACTGGCCGGGCGCGCCGGCAAGCTGTCGCAGGTGCGCGCCTTCTCGATTGTGATGGCCACCGAATTCGCCATCTGCGCCACCCCCGGTGGCACCGGTGGACCGTTGACCCTGCTCGGCCTGCTTGCCCGGCGCGGCGTACGCCCGGCGCAGTCCTCGGCGATCTTCGCCGTCGATCAGCTCACCGACCTGCTGTTCTTCCTCTCCGGGCTGGTCGGCGTCGCCGCCTATGTGCTGATTGAAGCGGTCGATCTCCAGCTGGGCTGGCTGGTGGGCCTGCCCACCACCCTGCTGGTCAGCGCGCTGGTGATCCTGTGGCTGACCCTGAGCCACTACAACCGGGTGATGCAGGTGACCGGGCGCTGGCTCGAGAAGCTCAACGTCAAGCGGCGTTCTCGCTTCGGCCTGGCACGCCGCCTGCTGCACTTCCGCAACTCGCTGGTCGAAACCCTGCGCCTGCCGCGCTGGCTGCTGTTCGCCATCTTCCTGCTCTGCTGCGCTCACTGGCTGGTGCGCTACAGCGTGCTGTTCCTGGTGGTCCAGGGACTGGGGCAGCATATCGACTGGGCCTGGACCTTCCTGGTACAGATGGTGTCGATGGCCGCCGGTCAGTTGAGCTTCCTGCCCGGTGGCGCCGGCGGTGCCGAACTCACCTCCTCGGCGCTGCTGACCCCGCTGATCGGCGCCCAGGCGGCAGCCGCCTCGGTACTGATCTGGCGCTTCGTCACCTACTACTTCTATCTGCTGGCAGGCTTCCCGATCTTTCTCGCCACCGCCGGCCGTGCCTTCCTGCGCATGATGGCCCGGCGCCAGCAGCGCTGATCGCCAGCTAGCGATCGGCGCCACACACGCCCGATCTCCCGCCGGGGAGATCGCTGGCCCAAGCTCCCCACACTGATTCTCAGTAACGCGCCGACTCCCTTTACGGCCCTGTTCCCCGGTGCCGAAAGGTCGAAAGCGCCGCCGGCGATCACCCCCTGACATAGCCATCCCAGAACGCAAAACGGCCCGCCAGGCAGTGCCTGGCGGGCCGTCGTCGAGGCGCAAGCCTCGCGCCGTGAAGCGCTTACCAGCCGGTAGCGGCTTTCAGCGCGTCACCGATCTCGGCGAGCGAACGCACGGTCTTGACGCCGGCGTCTTCCAGTGCCTTGAACTTCTCGTCGGCGGTGCCTTTACCACCGGCGATGATGGCACCGGCGTGACCCATGCGCTTGCCCGGAGGGGCAGTGACACCCGCGATGTAGGAGACCACCGGCTTGGAAACATTGGCCTTGATGTAGGCCGCAGCTTCCTCTTCGGCGTTGCCGCCGATCTCGCCGATCATCACGATCGCTTCGGTCTGCGGGTCCTTCTCGAACATCTCCAGGATGTCGATGAAGGTGGAACCCGGGATCGGGTCGCCGCCGATGCCCACGCAGGTGGACTGGCCGAAGCCGTGATCGGTAGTCTGCTTGACCGCTTCGTAGGTCAGGGTGCCGGAGCGCGACACGATACCGACCTTGCCCGGCTTGTGGATGTGACCCGGCATGATGCCGATCTTGGTCTCACCCGGGGTGATCACGCCGGGGCAGTTCGGGCCGATCAGGCGCACGCCCAGCTCGTCACACTTGACCTTGACGTCGAGCATGTCGAGGGTCGGAATGCCTTCGGTGATGCACACGATCAGCTTGATGCCAGCGTTGGCGGCTTCGAGGATCGAGTCCTTGCAGAAGGCGGCCGGCACGTAGATCACGCTGGCCTCGGCGCCGGTCTGCTCGACCGCTTCCTTGACGGTGTTGAACACCGGCAGGCCCAGATGCTCCTGGCCGCCCTTGCCCGGGGTGACGCCGCCGACCATGTTGGTGCCGTAGGCGATCGCCTGCTCGGAGTGGAAGGTCCCCTGGCCACCGGTGAAGCCCTGGCAGATGACCTTGGTGCTCTTGTCGATCAGGATACTCATTACTTGCCCTCCGCCGCTTTGACGACCTGCTGAGCCGCGTCAGTCAGGCTGGTAGCAGCGATGATGTTCAGACCGCTGGAGGCCAGCTTATCGGCACCCAGCTCGGCGTTGTTACCTTCCAGACGCACCACGACCGGCACGTTGACGCCGACCTGCTCGACGGCACCGATGATGCCTTCGGCGATCATGTCACAACGCACGATACCGCCAAAGATGTTGACCAGCACGGCCTTGACGTTGGTGTCGGAGAGAATGATCTTGAACGCTTCCGCCACCCGCTCCTTGGTCGCGCCGCCACCGACGTCGAGGAAGTTGGCCGGCTTGCCGCCGTTCAGGTTGACGATGTCCATGGTGCCCATGGCCAGACCGGCACCGTTGACCATGCAGCCGATGTTGCCGTCGAGGGCGACGTAGTTGAGTTCCCACTCCTGGGCGTGGGCTTCGCGCTCGTCTTCCTGCGACGGATCGCGCATCGCCTGCAGGTCCGGATGACGGTAGAGGGCGTTGGCGTCCAGGTTGATCTTGGCGTCGAGGCAGTGGAGATTGCCTTCGTCGGTGATCACCAGCGGGTTGATCTCCAGCAGTGCCAGATCCTTGTCGTGGAACAGCTTGGAGAGCCCCAGGAAGATCTTGGTGAACTGCTTGATCTGGTCCTTGTTCAGGCCCAGCTGGAAGGCCAGCTCACGTGCTTGGTACGGCTGTGCGCCGACCAGCGGATCGATCTCGGCCTTGAGGATCTTCTCGGGCGTCTCCTCGGCGACCTTCTCGATCTCGACACCGCCCTCGGTGGAGGCCATGAAGACCACACGACGGGTGGCGCGATCGACCACGGCACCCAGGTAGAGTTCGGTGGCGATATCGGTGCAGTTCTCGACCAGAATCTTGGCGACCGGCTGACCTTTTTCGTCGGTCTGGTAAGTCACCAGATTCTTGCCCAGCCACTGCTCGGCGAACGCCTTGGCGGCTTCCGGGCTCTCGACCAGCTTGACGCCGCCGGCCTTGCCGCGACCACCGGCATGGACCTGGGCCTTGACGACCCACTTGTCGCCACCGATTTTCTTGCAGGCCTGTGCCGCTTCTTCGGGGGTGTCGACGGCGAAGCCTTTGGACACCGGAAGACCGTAATCGGCAAACAGTTGCTTGCCCTGATACTCGTGAAGGTTCATCGATTCATGCCATTAGGTTGCATGTGACTCGAATGGCAGAGGCCGCTCAAGGGCCTCCGCCCCCGTGCCGCTCCGAAACCAGAACGGCACCTCTAGCAAGATGCGCGAAGCGTGTGACTTACTTGCGTTTCTTGCGGTTGGCCATGTGAATGGCGTGACCGTCGACGGCCAGCGCCGCTTCGTGGACCGCTTCGGAAAGTGTCGGATGAGCGAAGCAGGTCAGGGCCAGATCCTCGGCGCTGGAGCCGAACTCCATGGCGATGACGCCCTGGGCGATCAGCTCGCCGGCGTGCTGACCGAGGATGTGCACGCCGAGAATGCGATCGGTCTTGGCGTCGGCGACGACCTTGACCATCCCTTCCGGGGCGTTGTTGGCGAGCGCACGACCGCTGGCGGAGAACGGGAAGGTACCGGTGCTGACTTCGATTCCCTCCTCCTTGGCCTGCTGCTCGTTCATGCCGACCCAGGCCACTTCCGGCGCCGTGTAGATGACGCTGGGGATGGTGTCGTAGTTCATCTCCGGCTTCTGCCCGGCGATGATGTCGGCGACCATCACGCCCTCTTCCGAGGCCTTGTGCGCCAGCATCGGCCCGCGCACCACGTCACCGATGGCATAGACGCCGGAGACGCTGGTACGGCACTGGTCGTCGACGAAGATGAAACCGCGCTCGTCGAGCTTCACGCCGGCGCCATCGTCGAGCAGCTTGTCGGTGTAGGGCTTGCGACCGACACAGACGATCAGCTTGTCGAAGGTCTGCTCCTGCTCACCGTCGCTGTCGGTGTACTGGACCACGACTTCACGGCTGTCGCCCTTGCCCTTGACCTCGGAGCCGGTGACCCGCGCGCCCAGCTTGATGTCCAGACCCTGCTTCTTGAGCAGCTTCAGGGTCTCCTTGGAGATCGCCTGATCGACCATCGGCAGGAAGCTGTCGAGCGCTTCGAGCACGGTCACTTCGCTACCCAGACGGCTCCACACGCTGCCCAGCTCGAGACCGATGACACCGGCACCGATCACGCCCAGACGCTTGGGCGCTTCATCGAACTCGAGCGCACCGGCGGAGTCGACGATGATATCGTCGGTCATCGGCGCCGGCGGGATATTCACCGGCACCGAGCCGGAAGCGATGACGACGTTGTCGGCGGTGTAGGTCTGGCTCTTGCCATCGTGACCGGTCACTTCGACCTGCTTGCCGTCGAGCAGCTTGCCGGTACCTTCCAGCGCGGTGACGCCGTTGGACTTGAACAGCATGCTGATACCGCCGGTGTTCTTGGCGATGACGCTGTTCTTGAACTCCATCATCTTCTTGACGTCGGTGGCGACGTCGCCGACGTTGATGCCGATCTCGGCATAGTGGTCACGCGTCTCGACGAACTTGTGCGAGGTCTCGAGCAGCGCCTTGGAGGGAATGCAGCCCACGTTGAGGCAGGTGCCGCCGTGGACGGTCTTGCCTTCCTTGTTCACCCACTTCTCGACACAGGCCGTCTTGAGGCCCAGTTGCGCGGCGCGGATCGCGGCCACGTAGCCACCAGGGCCGGCGCCAATGACGATCACATCGAATTTATCGGCCATGAAAGATTTCCTGTTCGTCTCGTGTGCCATCCGCCGAGGCGCGCCCCGGCGGATCCGAATGTCGGGCGGTCAGATGTCCAGCAGCAGACGCGCCGGGTCCTCGAGCAGCGACTTGATCGCCACCAGGAACTGGACCGCGTCCTTGCCGTCGATCATGCGGTGGTCGTAGGAGACCGCCAGATACATCATCGGGCGAATCTCGACCTTGCCGTTCACCGCCATCGGGCGCTCCTGGATCTTGTGCATGCCCAGGATCGCGGTCTGCGGCGGGTTGAGGATCGGCGTCGACATCAGCGAGCCGAAGATACCGCCGTTGGTGATGGTGAAGGTGCCGCCCTGCATGTCCTCGATGCCGAGCTTGCCATCGCGACCGCGGCTGCCGAAGTCACCGATTGCCTTCTCTACGTCGGCCAGCTTCATGCTGTCGGTGTCACGCAGGACCGGCACCACCAGTCCACGCGGGGTGGAGACGGCGACGCCGATGTCCTGGTAGCCGTGATAGACGATGTCGGTGCCGTCGATCGAGGCGTTGACGTCGGGGAAGCGCTTGAGTGCTTCGGTCGCCGCCTTGACGAAGAAGCCCATGAAACCGAGCTTGACGTCGTGGGCCTTCTGGAAGGTGTCCTTGTACTGGCTGCGCAGCGCCATCACCGCGCTCATGTCCACCTCGTTGTAGGTGGTGAGCATGGCCGCGGTCTGCTGGGCCTGGACCAGACGCTTGGCGATGGTCTGACGCAGGCGGCTCATCGGCACGCGCTGCTCGGGACGCTCCCCCTCGACCGCGGAAGCGGCCTTGGGTGCGGCAGCCGACTTGTCGGCCTTGGGCGCGGCGGACTTCTTGGCCGAGCCGTTGTCGATGGCCTTCTGCACGTCCTCTTTCAGCACGCGACCACCCTTGCCGGTGCCCTCGAGCTTGGACACGTCGAGATCGTTCTCGGCGGCCAGCTTGCGTGCTGCCGGCGCCAGGATCTTGCCGTCGACCTTGGCATCCGCCTCGCCGTCGTCGTCACTGGAAGACGCTTCAGCAGGTGCGTCAGCGCCCGCGTCACCCTCGGCGCCTTCGCTGAACACTGCCAGCAGCGCTTCGGATTCGACCTGCTCGCCCTCCTGGACCTTGATCTCGGCCAGGGCACCATCGGCCGGCGCGACCACTTCCAGCACGACCTTGTCGGTCTCGATCTCGGCCAGCACCTCGTCGCGCTTGACCGCTTCGCCGACCTTCTTGGTCCAGCTGGCGACGGTGCCTTCCTGCACCGACTCCGGGAAGCTCGGCGCCTTGACCTCGTGCTGCTTGCCCGCACCGGCAGACTTCTTGTCGGCCGGTTTCTTGTCCGCCTTGGCGTCACCGGACTTGGCATCATCGGACTTGGCGTCTCTGCGCTTGGCGTCATCGGCCTTGGCATCACCGCCCTTGTCGCCTTCGCCGGCCGCGCCGAGCTCGCCCAGCACTTGCTCGGACTGGCAGACGTCACCCTCTTCGACATTGATCTTGGAGAGGGTGCCGGCTTCCGGCGCCACCACCTCGAGGACCACCTTGTCGGTTTCGATCTCGACGATCAGTTCATCGCGCTCGACGCTGTCGCCCACCTTCTTGTGCCAGGTGGCAACGGTTCCCTCGGCAACGGATTCGGGGAAAGTCGGCGCTTTGATATCAGTAGCCATGTCGTATCCTTAATCTCTTCTCTGTCGCGTCTGTTCCGGCAGCATGGCGCCTCAGGCGTTGAAGGCGTCGTCGACCAGCTGGCTCTGTTGTGCCACGTGGACCGACATGTAGCCCGCGGCGGGCGCGGCGGATGCCGGACGACCCGCAAACTTGAGGCTGTGGTCCAACCCTTCGCGCACCATGCTCGCCACCAGGCGAAGATGATGCTGGCTCTGATACCAGGCGCCCTGATTGAGCGGCTCTTCCTGACACCAGACGACCTGTTCCAGGTTCGGAAAGGCCTTGAGCGCATCGAAGAGCTCTTCCTTGGGGAAGGGATAGAGCTGCTCGACACGAATGATCGCGGTGTCGTCGCGCTGGTTCTCGGCGCGGTAGCTGGCGAGGTCGTAGTAGACCTTGCCCGAGCAGATGACCGCCCGCTTGACCGCCTTCGGATCGCGCTCGCCGACATCGGGGATGACCATCTGGAAGCGGCCATCGGCCAGCTCTTCCATGGTCGAGGTGGCATCCTTGTGACGCAGCAGGCTCTTGGGCGACATCACGATCAGCGGCTTGCGCAGCGGACGGATCACCTGGCGCCGCAGCAGATGGAAGATCTGCGCCGGGGTGGTCGGTACGCACACCTGCATGTTGTGCTCGGCGCACAGCTGCAGGAAGCGTTCGAGGCGTGCGGAAGAGTGCTCCGGCCCCTGCCCCTCATAGCCGTGCGGCAGCAGCAGGGTCAGGCCGCACAGGCGCGCCCACTTCGACTCGCCCGAGGAGATGAACTGGTCGACCACGACCTGGGCGCCGTTGAAGAAGTCCCCGAACTGGGCCTCCCAGATGATCAGCGCGTTGGGCATGGTGGTGGCGTAGCCGTACTCGAACGCCAGCACCGCCTCCTCCGACAGGAAGGAGTCGTGGATGGTGAAGCTCGGCTGCCCTTCCTTGATGTGCTGCAGCGGAATGTAGGTCGAACCGTCTTCCTGGTTGTGGACCACGGCGTGACGGTGGGAGAAGGTCCCGCGGCCGGCATCCTGGCCGGTCAGACGCACCGGATGATCGACGTCGACCAGGGTGGCGTAGGCCAGCGTTTCAGCAAAGCCCCAGTTGAGCGGCTGGTTGCCGGCGAGCATCTTGCGCCGCTCTTCGTAGACCCGCGATACCTGACGCTGGACCTCGACCCCGTTGGGAATCTCGCTCATCTTCTGCGCCAGCTGGCGAAGATGTTCGAGGTCGCAGCTGGTGTCGGTGTCACCGCTCCACTCGTGATCCAGATAGGGGGTCCAGTCCACGAACAGACCGGTATTGGGCTGCTTCACCAGCGCATTGGCCACATGGTTGCCGGCCAGCAGATCGTCGCGATACTGCTCGCCCATCTGCTTGGCCTGCTCCTCGGTGAGCACACCCTCCTCGATCAGCTGCTCGACGTAGAGCGTGCGCGTCGACTTGTGCGACTTGATCTTGGCGTACATCAGCGGCTGGGTGCCGGAGGGCTCGTCGGCCTCGTTATGGCCGCGCCGGCGATAGCAGACCAGGTCGATGACCACGTCGCGCTTGAACGCCTTGCGGTAATCCACCGCCACCTGGGTCGCATGCAGCACCGCTTCCGGATCGTCACCGTTGACGTGGAAGATCGGCGCCTGAACCATCTTGGCGATATCGGTGCAGTACTCGGTGGAGCGGGCGTCATCGGGCCGCGAGGTGGTGAAACCGACCTGGTTGTTGATCACGATGTGCAGCGTGCCGCCGGTCTTGTAACCGCGGGTCTGCGACATCTGGAAGGTCTCCATGACCACGCCCTGGCCCGCGAAGGCGGCGTCGCCGTGGATCACCACCGGCAGCACCTGCTCGCCGTCGACGTCGTCGCGACGATCCTGGCGCGCGCGCACCGACCCCTCGACCACCGGGGAGACGATCTCCAGGTGGGAAGGGTTGAACGCCAGCGCCAGGTGCACTTCGCCACCCGGGGTCATGACATTGGAGCTGAAACCCTGGTGATACTTGACGTCACCAGAGCCGCGCTCGAGTCGCTTCTTGCCGTCGAACTCGTCGATCAGCTCAGACGGACTCTTGCCGAGGATGTTGACCAGCAGATTGAGACGGCCACGGTGGGCCATGCCGATGACCACTTCCTTGACGCCGTAGCTACCGCTGCGCTGGATCACCTCGTCCATCATCGGAATGAAGGATTCGCCGCCCTCCAGGCCAAAGCGCTTGGTGCCCGGATACTTGGAGGCGAGGTAGCTCTCCAGCCCCTCGGCGGCAGTGAGGCGCTCGAGCAGATGCTCGCGATCGCTCTGGCTGTACTTGGGCTTGGAGCGCACCGACTCGAAACGCTGCTGCAGCCAGCGCTTCTCCTCGGTGTTGACGATGTGCATGAACTCACAGCCGATCGACCGGCAGTAGGTCTGATCCAGCGCCTCGACGATCTCCTTGAGCGGCGCCTCGTCCTTGCCCAGGAAGAACGAACCGGTCTGGAACACGGTGCTCATGTCGGCCTGGGTGAGGTCGTGGAAGGACAGATCGAGGTCGGGCACGGTCTCGGCCTGACGCAGCCCGAGAGGATCGATGTCGGCGCGCTGATGGCCACGGAAGCGGTAGGCGTTGATCAGCTGCAGTACCTTGACCTGCTTGCGATTCTCGCTGCTGCCGGCGCTGCTGGGGGCGGCCTGCCCCGGACGACGCTCGCGCGCCAGCTGGTAGAACTGCTCCCGAATGGGGCTCAAGGGGACATCGTGAGCGGGGGTGCCTTCCAAGCGGGGCAGCTGATCGAAGGCCTGGCGCCACTCGTCGGGTACAGTCGAGGGATCGTTCAGATACTGCTCGTAGAGCGCTTCCACGTAGTGAGCGTTACCGCCGCTCATGTGGGAAGTGCGCCACATCAACTCCATTATGCCTTCTTGCATATCTCGTTCACCCTGCACTGATGGGGTGTTGTCGGCGCCGGTCGCGATCTGCGTCACGGCGTCACTCCGTCACCGTCGCGAGACGGCGTTACGACCATGTAGGCGAAGCGGCGTCATGATCGTTAAAAGCCGGTGCACGAGGCACCGGCCAGCATTCTGATAGTCGGCTCGACTGCGACACGGTGTCGCAGTCGGCAAGCGCGGCACATGATAACAAGCCGCGCGCTACGATTTAAGTCGTAGATGCCCGCGACCGCGTTCAGGTGGCGTTGGACAGCAGCATTTCACGAATCTTGCCGATGGCCCGGGTCGGGTTGAGGCCCTTGGGGCACACCGAGACGCAGTTCATGATGCCGCGGCAGCGGAACAGGCTGAACGGGTCCTCGAGCTCGGCCAGACGCGCCTGGGTGGCGTTGTCGCGCGAATCGGCGAGGAAGCGGTAGGCCTGCAGCAGGCCGGCCGGACCGACGAACTTGTCCGGGTTCCACCAGAACGACGGGCACGAGGTCGAGCAGCAGGCGCACAGAATGCACTCGTAGAGGCCGTCGAGCTTGTCGCGCTCCTCCGGCGACTGCAGACGCTCGATCGCCGGCGCCGCGGTATCGTTCTGCAGATACGGCTGCATACGCTCGTACTGCTTGTAGAACAGCCCCATGTCGACCACCAGATCACGCATGACCGGCAGCCCGGGCAGCGGGCGCAGCACCAGCTTGTTGTCCTTGACCACCTCGGACAGCGCGGTGATACAGGCCAGACCATTCTTGCCGTTCATGTTCATGCCGTCGGAGCCGCAGACCCCTTCACGGCAGCTGCGACGAAAGGCCAGCGAGCTGTCCTGATCCTTGATCATGGTCAGCACGTTGAGGACCATCAGATCGCGCCCTTGGGTGTCGATCTGGAACTCCTGCATATAGGGCGCGGAGTCGGTCTCGGGGTTGTAGCGGTAAACGGAAACCTGAAGACTGGACATGAGTGACAACCCCCTCAGTAGGTACGGATTTTCGGCTCGAAGGTATCGACCGTCTTCGGCGTGAAGTTGACCTCACGCTTGGTCACGCGCTTGTCACCCGGGTGGAACAGCGAGTGCTTGAGCCAGTTGACGTCGTCACGGTCCGGATAGTCGTAGCGCGAGTGCGCACCACGGCTCTCCTTGCGCTCCAGCGCTGCGATGGCAGTCGCTTCGGCCACCTCGAGCAGGTTGTCGAGCTCCAGCGCTTCGACCCGCGCGGTATTGAAGGCGTTGGACTTGTCACTCAGGTGCGCTTCGGCGATACGCCCGCGCAGTTCGGCCAGCTTGGTCACGCCCTCCTGCATGTTGTCTTCCTGACGGAAGACGCCGAAGGCGTTCTGCATGGTGCTCTGCAGCTCGGCCTTGAGATCGGAGACCGACTCGCCGCCACTGGACTCGTTCCAGCGCGACATGCGCGCCATGGCGCTGTCGACATCCGACTGAGCGGCGTCGAGATAGTCGATGCCCTCGTTGAGCGCCTTCTCGATGTAGATGCCCGCAGCGCGACCGAAGACCACCAGGTCGAGCAGCGAGTTGCCGCCCAGACGGTTGGCGCCGTGAACCGAGACGCAGGCCGCCTCGCCACACGCGAACAGACCGTTGATGATGGCGTCGTTGCCGTCCTTGTCCTGGGTCAGCGCCTGGCCGTGAACGTTGGTCGGGATACCGCCCATCATGTAGTGACAGGTCGGGGTGACCGGGATCGGCTCCTTGACCGGATCGACGTGGGCAAAGGTCTTGGAGAGTTCGACGATACCCGGCAGGCGCTTCATCAGCACCTCTTCACCCAGGTGATCGAGCTTGAGCATGACGTGGTCGGCGTTCTCGCCGCAGCCGCGCCCTTCCAGCACTTCCATGACCATGGCACGGGCGACCACGTCGCGGCCGGCCAGATCCTTGGCGTTGGGCGCGTAGCGCTCCATGAAACGCTCGCCATCCTTGTTGATCAGATAGCCGCCTTCGCCGCGACAGCCCTCGGTCACCAGACAGCCGGCGCCATGGATGCCGGTCGGATGGAACTGCCACATCTCGATGTCCTGCACCGGGAAGCCGGCGCGCAGCGCCATGCCGATACCGTCACCGGTGTTGATCAGGGCGTTGGTGGTGGAGGCGTAGATACGGCCCGCACCACCGGTGGCGAGCACGGTGGCCTTGGACTTGACGTGCACCACTTCGCCGGTCTCGATGCACAGCGCGATGCAGCCGACCACATCGCCGTTGGCGTTCTTGACCAGATCGACGGCGTACCACTCATCGAGGAACACCGTGTTGTTCTTCAGGTTGTTCTGATACAGCGTATGCAGCAGCGCGTGGCCGGTACGGTCGGCCGCGGCACAGGTACGTGCCGCCTGGCCGCCCTTGCCGAAGTCCTTGGACTGACCGCCGAACGGGCGCTGGTAGATGCGACCGTTGTCGAAGCGCGAGAACGGCAGCCCCATGTGCTCGAGTTCGAAGACCGCCTTGGGGCCTTCGGTGCACATGTATTCAGCGGCGTCCTGGTCGGTGATGTAGTCACCGCCCTTGACGGTGTCGTACATGTGCCAGCGCCAGTCATCGTTGGGATCGGCGGAGGCAATGGCACAGGTGATGCCACCCTGGGCGGACACCGTGTGCGAGCGGGTCGGGAAGACCTTCGACAGCACCGCCGTCTTCTTGCCGGACTTGGCCAGTTCGAGCGCCGCTCGCAGGCCGGAACCGCCACCACCGATGATGATGGCGTCGAATGTCAGGTTTCGCATGGTAGACATGGATCAGGCTCCCCAGAGGACTTGTACGCCCCACACCAGAAAAACGAAGATGGCGAGAATCACGACGGCCTGGAAACCGAAACGTGCGCCGGTGTGCTTGAGGTAGTCGGTGGAGATGGTCCACAGACCGACCCAGGCGTGTGCGGCCATCGAGATGAAGGCCAGCAGCGAGAAGATACGCATCCAGGTCTGCGCGAACAGCCCGCTCCAGGTGACGTAGTCGAGATGGGGGTGGAACAGCAGATAGGCGACGAGAAACAGCGCGTAGACCGCCAGGACGAGTGCCGAGACGCGCTGGATCAGCCAGTCGGAGAGGCCGCTGCGACCGAGATTCGTGATGTTGGTTACCATACCCAGACTCCTGCCAGAACCACCAGAACGGCACTGATCACGACCGTGATCTGCGCCTTACGCGTACCGCCTTCGAGATCGACGCCGTAGCCAGCGTCCATCAGCAGGTGCTTGATACCGGCCACGAAGTGGAATCCGAGCGCCGAGAGCAGACCCCAGGCGACCAGCTTGGCCAGTACGTTGTGCGCCAGCACATCGCTCACTGTCTCGAACCCCTGCGGCGAGGAGAGCGACTTATCCAGGGCCCAGAAGCCGAAGATCAGACCGACGAACAGAATGACGCCGGTGACGCGGTGAGTGATGGAAGTCAGTGCGGGGAGTGGAAAGTGGATGGTAGACAGGTCGAGGTTTACTGGACGTTTGCTATTCACGGCTGTTCAACACTCTCTTGACCCAGACGGGTCTGGCCCGTTTGGGCTGTGGTTTTTAGAAGCAGGATCTCGGTCGCGGAACTGGTTTCCCTGCGGCCCAGGCCGAGCTGACGATGCCATATCGCGCGGGAGATGATTATAGGGTTTGAGGGCCGGCATGACAAACCGCTACAACTTTGGTCATACCCAAAACGCCCCCTATCCAACCACCCGCGACAGCCACCAGACACGCCGGCGTTGGCACCATGATCCAACGCTTCCCAGGGTGACACCCGGGCGCCACGACGACACCCGAGGCGTCAGCGACTACACTCCAGATCCCGGCCGCAGAGACGCAACGCAGGCGCTTCGCCTGCCGCGCCGCCAACGCCACCTCGATCGAGGCGGCACTATCTGTTTCCTGTTTCAGTCTCGGTGTCAGTCTGCGACGCTGCCTGGATCAGTATAGCGGCAACCCTGGCAGGGCTCGGCATTTCGCTGCGGGACACGCCACGCATGCCCTACCTCGAGGGGCGGCACGCCCGATAACAACAGGTTACAATACACATTGATCGATCAAAATGTCGACAATGTGTGAACCCGCTTATAGAAGCCGTTGTCAAACCCGCTGGGGCGAATTGACAAACCCTTGCGGAAACCTATAGTGGGCGGACTCTTTTTGCCCGCATAGCAGGAAAGACAAAGGGTTATGTCACGATAGGGAGGCCTACATGGCTGACAGAAAAGCGAAACTTTCCGTCGATGGTGTCGACAAGACGATTGAATTCCCGGTCTATTCCGGCACCCTCGGACCTGACGTCGTCGATGTGCGCAGCCTGACCGGCGAAGGACTGTTCACCTACGACCCGGGCTTCGTCGCCACCGCCGCCTGCGAGTCGGGCATCACCTACATCGATGGCGCCGCCGGGGTACTGCTTCACCGTGGCTACCCCATCGAACAGCTGGCCGACAACTCCAATTACGTGGAGCTCAGCTACCTGCTGATGTTCGGCGAACTTCCCACCGCCGAGCAGTACCGCGACTTCGCCGGTACGGTCGGCCGTCACACCATGGTTCACGAGCAGATCGTCAACTTCTACAAGGGCTTCCGTCGCGATGCCCATCCGATGGCGATCCTGTGTGGCGTGGTCGGCGGGCTGGCCGCCTTCTATCACGACAACCTCGACATCACCGACGCCGAGCAGCGCCATGTCAGCGCCATCCGTCTGATCGCCAAGATGCCGACGCTGGCCGCCATGTGCCACAAGTACAATATCGGCCAGCCGTTCATGTATCCGCGCAACGATCTCAGCTACGCGGAAAACTTCCTCCACATGATGTTCGGCAACCCGTGCGAGAGCTACGAGGTCAATCCGATCATGGCCAAGGCGATGGACCGGATCTTCATGCTCCACGCCGACCACGAGCAGAACGCCTCGACCTCGACGGTACGCCTGACCGGCTCCACCGGCGCCAATCCCTTTGCCTGCATCAGCGCCGGTATCGCCGCACTCTGGGGTCCGGCCCACGGCGGCGCCAACGAAGCGGTACTGGCGATGCTAGACGAGATCGGCGACGACTCCGAAGAGAATATCCAGCGCTTCATCGACAAGGCCAAGGACAAGAACGATCCGTTCAAGCTGATGGGCTTCGGCCACCGGGTCTATCGCAACTTCGACCCGCGCGCCAAGGTGATGAAGGAGACCTGCGACGAGGTACTCAGAGAACTGGGCATCGCCGACGACCCGCAGCTCAAGATCGCCAAGCGCCTCGAACAGATCGCTCTGGAAGACGAGTACTTCATCGAGCGCAAGCTCTACCCCAACGTCGATTTCTACTCCGGCATCATCCTCAAGGCGATCGGCATCCCGACCAACATGTTCACCGTGATCTTCGCGATGGCGCGTACCGTCGGCTGGATCTCCCACTGGAACGAAATGATCAGCAACGGCTACCGCATCGGTCGCCCGCGCCAGCTCTACACCGGCCACACCAAGCGCGACTACCCCAGCTCGCACTGACCCCGGGCGCCAGGGCCCGCCGGCCCTACCCCACCGCCGCCGATCTTATCGGCGGTTTTTTTTGGCCGCGATAGATGTCCACACATTCTGTGGATAACCCTGTTCAAAACCTACAGATAATGTCACCCAGGCCCCCTGACAGGCGCCCTGAAGACAGATCGTTCAAATTTTGACCAATTGCAAGATACTGATTTAAAAGAAAAAAGCAGGATATATACGCATTTCAGCAGCTTGCCCGCAGGTACCAGCGAGGCAGCAGGACGCAGTGGACAATCGGCGCTGTTGTCAAGCGTTTCAGGTCGAACGACGAGGAGTTATCAACAGCCAGCCACGCAGGTTGACCGCAGAGGGATTACAGGAGGGAAAAGCAGAAGTGGCGTCCCATAGGGGGTTCGAACCCCTGTTACCGCCGTGAAAGGGCGGTGTCCTGGACCACTAGACGAATGGGACGCAAAAAGTGCGACGTCGGTCGCGAATTCCTTGGTGGAGCCTAGCGGGATCGAACCGCTGACCTCGACACTGCCAGTGTCGCGCTCTCCCAGCTGAGCTAAGGCCCCGTCTCAGGAACGGGGCGAACTATACGGGTATCTAACTGATCCGTCAACACTTTATTTAAGCGTCGACGGATCCGCCCCCGACCCGCCTCAGAGCTCGCAGTAACGCTTCTCAAGCCGCTTGGCCTGCTTCTTGGAGACGCCGCCGAGCACCTCGATGGCGTGACGCAGACGTGCCCGCGTCATGTCGGAGCCGATGATCGCCATCGCATCGAGCACCGAGGTGGAGTGGGCGCTGCCGGTAACGGCGATGAACACCGGGGCCAGGAACGCCTTCATCTTCAGCGACAGCGCAGCCGAGAGCGACTGACACACCTCGAGCAACTCGGCCTTCTCCCAGCGGCCGACCGCCTCGAGACGCCAGGTCAGAAACTGCAGCAGCTCGACCAGCGACTCCCGCTCCAGGGCCACGCCATCGAAACTCTCGGCGCTGATCGACGGCAGCCCCGAGAAAAAGTGCCCGGCGAGCGGAATGGCGTCGGACAGGGTCGAGATTCGCGGACGGATCTGCGGCAGGATCTGGCCCACGTACTCCTCGTTGAACGCCCAGTTGCGCAGCGCCTCAAGCAGCCCGGCATCGTCCAGGTCCTCACGGATATAGACCCCGTTGAGCCAGGTCAGCTTGTCGAGATCGAATACTGGCCCTCCCAGCGACACGCGCTGGATATCGAAGCTGGCCATCATCTCGTCGAGCGAGAACTTCTCGCGCTCGTCCGGCATCGACCAGCCCATGCGGCCCAGATAGTTGGTCAACGCCTGGGGCAGATAGCCCATGCGCCGGTAGTAATTGATCGAGGTCGGATTCTTGCGCTTGGACAGCTTGGACTTGTCGGGGTTGCGCAGCAGCGGCATGTGGCACAGCACCGGCATCTCCCAACCGAAATAGGCGTAGAGCAGCTGGTGCTTGGGCGCTGAGTTGATCCACTCCTCTCCGCGCAACACATGGGTGATCCCCATGAGATGGTCATCGACCACGTTGGCCAGATGGTAGGTGGGCATGCCGTCGGACTTGAGCAGAATCTGGGCGTCGACCTGGGCCCAGTCGACCTCGATCCGACCCCGCAGCATGTCGTCGACCTCGCAGGTCCCGCTGTCCGGCACGTGCATGCGAATCACGTAGGGATAGCCCTCCGCTTCACGGCGTGCACGCTCGTCCTCGTCCAGGGCCAGATCGCCGGACTTGAGCGCCAGATGTTGCCCCGCCTCACGCCGCGCTTCGCGCAACGCGTCCAGCTCCTCGCTGGTGCGGTAGCACTTGAAGGCGTGGCCGGCATCCAGCAGTTGCTGGGCGTGCTCGGCGTAGATCTCGCCGCGCTCGCTCTGGCGATAGGGGCCATGCGGGCCACCCACGTCCGGGCCCTCATCCCAGCTCAGTCCCATCCAGCTCAGCGAGTCGAGAATCATCTGTTCCGACTCCAGCGTGGAGCGCTGGCGATCGGTATCCTCGATTCGAAGAATGAACTGCCCGCCATGCTGGCGCGCGAAGCAGAGATTGAAGAGCGCAATATAGGCCGTCCCGACATGCGGGTCACCGGTCGGAGAAGGCGCGATACGCGTGCGTACAGTCATGAATCCAATCCGTTGATAAAAGAGCAGGCCAGGGCCTGTAAAGATTCCCCACGCGGTGCGCGCGGGGCCTCCCGACGGCCCCTAGTATACGCGCCCTCACCGGCCCCCTGCAGGCCCAACTGCACCCAGTGTCGCGGGGAAACTTCGACACGAATTGTTCAAGCGACGCAAAAGGCACTAAGATTCATTATCGTGCATAGTGATTGCCCTGCCCCGAGCGTCTCGTCCAACGCTCGGCCATGGTGATCCAAGACTTTCCGGCAACCACTCGACAGCTGGAAAGTGGCTTACATGCCGACACGTTACGATAAATGTCGAGAACGTCGTTCCAATTAACCCGAAACAAACTTCGGTGACGAGTGGATATGCTAACGCATCATTATGCAGGCGAGATGGACGGATGGACGGGCTAGGACCAAGAATCAAACAACTTCGACTCCAGGCCGGGCTGAGCAAAGCCGCGTTGGCGCGTCGCGTCGGCGTTTCCGACGTCACGATCTCCTACTGGGAGTCCGGCACCATCAAGCAGATCGGCCATGCGCGCCTGGTCGCCCTCACCTCCGCGCTCGACTGCTCGATTCGTCAGCTGCTCGACGATGACTCCCTCAACGCCCTGGCGGTGGATGTTCCGGCCAAGCCGCAAGGATTGCTGGCGCTGCGTTCGCGGGTGTGCGCCCCTTGGGAGGCCGCCGCCGGCAGCGATGAGCTCGATGCCGAGCTGTCGACGGCACAGCTACTGACGCGCGACTGCTTCCTGGTCACCCCCGCCGAGGGCGAGACCTTCGACTTTCTCTATGAAGGAGACCTGGCGGCGGTGCACCCAAGCGAGCGCTTTCAGCAGGACGGGCTCTATCTGATCGAGCGGGAGGGACGCCTGCAGGTGCAGTATCTGGAGCGCCTCACCTCCGGACGCATCCGTGTCAGTGGCGAGCAGCTCCAGAGCGTCAGCGTGGAGAACATGCGCACGCCGCCGTTCCGCGTGGTGGGTTACGTGCGCGCCCGCTGGAGTCGTCAGTGATCCCTTCGCGTCGGCTGCCGTTGGACCCGGCCTGGAAAGGAGTCGTGCGGCGCCGGCCCCTGCGGCGCTAGAAGCCGGCTCACTGTAAAACGTTCAGAACATGCGCAGGGCGAGTGGAGCGAGTCACGGGCTCATGGATACCGCCTGAACCGGCACGCCAGCCCGCTCGCGCCGTCGCCGACTTTTGCCTTATCGACGCGCCCCGATCCTGTCTTCGCCCGTCGATTTTTCAGACATAGCCTAAAACTCGAGTTCTTTCAGACCCGGGCTTTTTTCAAATCCAGTACGTTGGAACATCGCCTGGGCCATTCAGCGCCTCGCTCGCAGCACGAAGGCATAGCCCTATTGCCTCATCCGCTGCGAGATGCCATCCCGGCGCGTCACCGCACATATCCCACCTGCCCGTCCTGCAATCACCGGGACAATTAAGACCAAAGTCGCAATGCGATGCGCTTTCCCGGTAGACTGCCGACGGCACTCTGGACAATCCCGACGAGGAGACGAACGATGGACATGTTCACCCTGAAGCAGACGCACGACCACTGGATCGCCTGCTGCCGAGCCTGCGGCCACGAACAGGCGCTGCCGGAAACCAGCGCTGCCCAGATGCCCGTCGAGGGCGTTGCCATCCAGTGCGAACGCTGCCCCAGCCAGGAGCCCTGCGTCTATCCCAACGAGACCGCCGCGCCGGTCAACTGACATCTGACCGCAAGGCCTGCTGGCCATGACACCCCGCGTCAGTCCGGGGTGTCTGCCGCTCAGGCCTCGCCCGCGGCGGGACTCGGCTCCTGCCAGCGCGCCAGCGCATAGATCAGCAGCCCCCCCAGCGCCATGATCGCACCGACGATGCCGGTAGAGGTCCAGCCGTAGCCCGCAGTGATCGCCATGCCACCGAGCCAGGGACCGAGCGCGTTGGCCACGTTGAAGGCGGCATGATTGGAGGCCGCAGCCAGGGTCTGCGCATCCTTGGCCACGTCCATCAGGCGGATCTGCAGTGGCGGCGAAAGCGCCACCATGCCGCCGACCGCCAAGACCGACAGCCACACCGTCCATACCGAATGGGCCGCCAGCGGGAACAGCAGCAGGATGATCGCGCTGAACCCCAGGATCCAGCCCACCGAGCGGAACTGCAGGCGATCGAACAGCCAGCCGCCAGCCATGTTGCCAAGAATCGCCCCCACACCGAACGCGGCCAGAATCACCGGCACCCAGTGCTCGTCCAGGCCGGTGACCTGGATCAGCGTCGGCGCCAGATAGCTGAACACACAGAACATGCCGGCGAAGCCGATCGCGCCGATACCCAGTGTCAGCCAGACCTGGCGGCGGCGCAGTGCGGTCAGCTCGCGCAGCGGGCTGTTGCGCACCTCCTCGCGATTGAACGGCAGGTAGATGAAGACCAGCACCACCGTGACCAGGCCGATCGCCCCCACCAGACCGAAGGCGTAGCGCCAACTCAGCAGCTGCCCCAGCCAGGTCGCCAGCGGATTACCGATCAGCATGGCGGTGGTGATACCGAGCATCACCCGGCTGACTGCCTTGGCGCGCTTGTGCGGCGGCACCATCGACGCCGCCACCAGCGCGGCGACCCCGAAGTAGGCTCCGTGGGGCAGACCCGAGATGAAGCGGAACAGCATCAGCGAGGCGTAGCCGGGAGCCAGGGCGCTGGCGAAATTGCCGATGGCGAAGAACGCCATCAGCAGCAGCAGCAGGTGGCGCCGATAGAGGTAGGCACCGAAGACCGCGATCAGTGGCGCGCCCACCACCACACCCAGCGCGTAGGCGCTGATCAGGTGGCCGACCTGGGTCTCGCCGACGCCGAGCGCCTGGGAGACGTTCGGCATCAGCCCCATGATGGCGAATTCGCCGGTCCCGATCGCAAAACCACCGACGGCCAGCGCCAGCTCGATGAGTATCGCGACGCGGGCGTCGGGACGGACGTCCGTGGCTGCGTTCATAGCGCCCTCTTTATACTTTCGTCTAATGACAGAGATCGCGCCATTATTCCTGCTCCCGGAGACCTTGGGAACCGCTGATGTACGTCAATTTCCTACAAAAGCGCTGTCTGCGGTAGCGCAGAAAGTCTGGAACACACTCCCTGGGAACTTTTCACGCAACGCGGACTCACAATAGACATGAGATTCCTGCGATGGGGTCTCTAGCTTACTGTTAGCGATCGTTGGTCGCCGCGCTCACTGCGCGGCGACTTTTTTTGTGCCCGCAACACCGCCATATGCCTACCCCCCCCCTGCGAGCCGATAGCGTCGACAGCGCGCCGCTGGGGCTGGCGCCAGCGAACGTGGTAGACTGGCGCTCTGGTCGCAGGTCTTGGTCATTCCGCCGCCGGGAGCGTCCTCGTGCAACTCTTCTTTATCGTCTTCGCCGTCTGTCTGCTGGTGAGCCTGGGTACCGTGGCTGCGCTGATGCTCTCGCGCACGCCGCGCTATCGTACCGACGCCGAGGATCTGATCGCGCTGTTCGACGCCGTGCTCGACAACCGTGCCAATCAGGCGCGCTGGGACAGCGTCATCGGCTACCCCATCCGCCATGACGCCTATCTGGAGAGCCTGCGCCGCCGCTGCCAGCACCTGATGGAAGCCCACGGACGTCCGTGGCAGGTGGCTCAGGGCGGTTCGCTATTCTCGCGTCAGGGACGTGAAGAGCTGATCTCGCTGCGCGCCCATCTCGCCGCCCATCAGGCCCTGAACCAGGGCGAGTACTCGGCGTGAACCGACACAGCCGCATGACCGACATCATCCGCCTGAAGCCGCTGGACAACGCCATCCAGCATCACCACCACGACTACCATCAGATCGTGATCGGGCTCTCCGGCTACGCCGAGTTCGAGGTCGGCGGTCACGGTGGTGTGGTGGCCCCGCTATCGGGCTGCCTGGTACCGGCCAACGTCGAGCACTACTACGAGGGCATCGGCGATAACCGTCAGTTGATCATCGATCTGCCCGACGACGCCGCCTCGCTCACCGGCAGCCAGCGTGAGCTGCGCCGGCTGTTCGACCGCCCCGGCTACTTCAGCCTCGACGAATCGCTGCAGCACTTCATCCAGTTCCTGCTCCACGAGATGGCGAGCCCGCAGCACGCCCCGGGCGATCTACTGATCACCACCCTGCTGAGTTCCCTCGATGCGCGTCGCGACCCGGCCGAGACAGTCTCTTCGCGCCCGGCGCGCACGCTCGACCTCGCGCGGCTGGAGCGTTTCGTTCACGCCCATCTCGACCGCCGCATCAGCGTCGCCGACCTGGCCCGGGTCGCCTGCCTCAGCGAGGCCCACTTCAGCGAGCGCTTCCGCCAGCAGACCGGCCTCTCGCCCTATCAGTTCGTCATGCGCCAACGCCTGGAAGCAGCGCGACACCTGATCACCAGTTCGGATACGCCACTGTCGGAGATCGCCGAGCGTACCGGCTTTGCCAGTCAGAGCGGTCTGAGCCACGCCTTCCGCCGCCACTTCGGCTACCCGCCGGTCACGCTGCGACGTCAGACTTTGGTCTAACAGCGACGACATCGGCGCGGCCGACAGTCTTCACCAGGGTTCGCCACCCCGGATTTTTGACAAATCTCTCCGTGGAATTGGCAAGTCGCCGTGCTCTGTTTCACGCTAGAGTCATCCACCATCCTTCCCTCCGAGCCGGAGACGGGCGCCTGGTGACAGACGATCGCACGTCCCGCCGATGTCCATTCAGGGGTTGAACAATGTTAAAAGCCGATCAGATGCTGAAGCCCGAAACGTGGCAGACCTCGCTCGACGAGCTGTTCGCGCGGATCAGCGAACACTATATCGTCGACGAGGATAGCTACGTCGCGGAGCTGGTCACGCTGCTGGGCGCCGACGAGGCCGAGTGCAAGCGTACCGGCGACAAGACCGCCGAGCTGGTCCACGACGTGCGCGAGATGGACACGGCGGTCGACTCGATCGACGAACTGCTGCAGCAGTACAGCCTCGACACCCAGGAGGGCGTACTGCTGATGTGTCTGGCCGAGGCCCTGCTGCGCGTGCCCGACAAGGCCACTGCCGATGCCTTGATCGAGGACAAGCTGGGGGTGGCGGACTGGAAGCGCTACGTCGGCCAGAGCGAGTCATGGTTCGTCAACGCCTCCACCTGGGGGCTATTGATGACCGGCAACGTGATCCAGCTCGACAAGCCCCGCGACGGCAAGCCGGCCAACTTCATCAATCGCATGGTCAACCGCATGGGCGAGCCGGTGATCCGCAGCGCCATGTATCAGGCGATGAAGATCATGGGCCAGCAGTTCGTGCTGGGGCGCACCATCGATGAAGCCCTGAAGCGCTCCAAACCGCTGTTCAACAAGGGCTACACCTACTCCTACGATATGCTCGGCGAGGCCGCGCGCACGCGTGACGACGCCCGGCGCTACTTCGACGACTACGCCGCGGCGATCCGCCAGGTCGGCGAGACCAGCCGCCGCCTGGACACCAAGACGCCGGCGCCCTCGGTCTCGATCAAGCTCTCGGCACTGCATCCGCGCTATGAGTTCGGTCGCCGCACCCAGGTGCTCGAGGAGTTGGTCGGTACGGTCAAGCAACTGGTCGAGATGGCCCGCGAGCGGCAGGTGGCACTGACCATCGATGCCGAAGAGGTCGACCGTCTGGAGCTCTCGCTCGAGGTCTTCCGCGCAGTCTTCGAAAGCGACGCGTGTCGCGGCTGGGGCCATTTCGGCCTGGTCGTGCAGGCCTACTCCAAGCGCTGCCTCACGGTGCTCCACTACGTCAATCAGCTGGCCGACCAGCAGGGTGACGAAATCCCGCTGCGACTGGTCAAGGGCGCCTACTGGGATACCGAGATCAAGGAGTCCCAGAAGCTCGGCGTGGCCGGCTATCCGGTCTACACGCGCAAGGCGTGCACCGACGTGGCCTACCTCGCCTGCGCCAAGTTCCTGCTCTCCGAGAATACCCGCGGGCGGATCTTCCCGCAGTTCGCGACCCATAACGCCCATACCATCACGCACATCCTGGAGCTGGCCAACGACGTCGAGCGTGCGTTCGAGTTCCAGCGCCTCCATGGCATGGGCGAGGCACTCTACGAGGCGGCGCTCAAGCGTGCGCCCCAGGGTACCTATTGCCGTATCTACGCCCCGGTCGGCGCGCACAAGGACCTGCTCCCCTATCTGGTCCGCCGACTGCTGGAGAACGGCGCCAACTCCTCGTTCGTGCACCAGCTGGTCGACCCGCGCGTGCCGGTGGAGTCGCTCTGCGTCCATCCGGTCGCCACCCTGGCGCACTATGACACCTACGCCAATCCGCGCATCGCGCTGCCCCAAGACATCTATGGCCCGGCCCGCAAGAACTCCAAAGGCGTCAACTTGAACATCAACAGTGAATACCAGCCGCTGATCGCGCGTATGAACGATTTCATGGATCGCGACTACCACGCCAAACCGCTGCTCGGGATCGAGGTCAACGATGACGACGCCCAGCGCCAGCGCGTCACCAGCCCCTATGACCGCCGCCAGGTGGTGGGCAGCGTGCAGTGGGCGACCCGTGCCCAGGCCGAACAGGCAGTGGAGATCGCCTGGCAGGCCTTCCCGCGCTGGAGCGAGACCCCGGTCGAGGAGCGTGCGGCGATCCTCGAGCGTCACGCCGACCTGATGGAGACGCATCTGGCGGAGCTGATGACACTGTGCTCACGGGAAGGCGGCAAACTGCTCACCGACGGCGTCGACGAGATTCGCGAAGCGGTCGACTTCTGCCGCTACTACGCCGCCCGCGCCCGCGAGCTGTTCGCCGAACCCACCAGCCTGCCGGGGCCGACCGGCGAGTCCAACGAGCTGATGCTCGGCGGCAAGGGCGTGTTCGCGGCGATCAGCCCGTGGAACTTCCCGGTGGCGATCTTCACCGGTCAGCTGGTGGCGGCTGCGGTCGCCGGCAACACCGTGGTGGCCAAGCCGGCGGAGCAGACCTCGCTGGTCGCCAACCGCGTGATCGAGCTGCTGTTCGAAGCCGGCATGCCGCGCGACGTGGTCCAGTTGCTGCCGGGGGACGGCCCCACCGTGGGCAGCGTGCTGAGCAGCGATCCGCGGATTACTGGCGTGGTCTTCACCGGCTCCACCGCCACCGCGCAGATCATCAACCGTGCTCTGGCGGCGCGCGAGAATGCGCCCCTGCCCACGCTGATCGCCGAGACCGGCGGCATGAACGCGATGATCGTCGACTCCACCGCGCTCCCCGAGCAGGTGGTGGCGGACGTCGTCCACTCCGCCTTCCAGAGCGCCGGTCAGCGCTGCTCGGCGCTGCGCGTGCTCTATCTGCAGGATGACATCGCCGATCGCGTGATCGAGATCCTGCGCGGGGCGATGGCGGAGCTGCGTATCGGCGACCCGCGCGACCTGGGCACCGATGTCGGCCCGGTGATCGACGAAGAGGCCCGCGAGGGGCTGCTCGCCCACGTCGAGAAGATGAAAGCCGAGGGTCGACTGCTGGCCGAGGCCCAGCTCGATCCGGCACACAACGACAACGGCACCTTCGTCGCGCCGATGGCGTTTCGGATCGACGGTATCGCTTCGATGGAGAGCGAGCAGTTCGGCCCGCTCCTGCACATCGCCCGCTACCGCGCCGACAAGCTCGATGAGGTCATCGACGCCATCAACGCCAAGGGCTTCGGTCTCACCTTCGGCGTCCACAGCCGCAACGAGAGCTTCACCGACTACGTCGCCAGCCGCATTCGCGTCGGTAACGTCTACGTCAACCGCGACATCATCGGCGCGGTGGTCGGCGTGCAGCCGTTCGGCGGCCAGGGCTTCTCCGGCACCGGCCCCAAAGCCGGCGGCCCGCACTACCTGCTGCGTTTCGCCACCGAAAAGACACGCACCATCAATACCGCGGCCCTGGGCGGCAACGCCTCGCTGCTGGCCATGGGCGACGACTGAACTCGGCGCCCCGGGTGACCACCCGAGAAGGAGATCGCTCATGATCGACCGCACTCGACAACAACAGCAACCGATATACTCCCCCCGCGACGGTCGCGGGCGGGAGACATGCTCACCCGAGGTCATCGCTGCGTGCATGCTGACGCAGCGACGGCCCGAGTGACGATCGCTGACGAGCCGGAGCCCTGCTCCGGCCCGCAACGCCCCTCCCAACTAATAACTAAGTAACAGGAGACGCTTCTATGGCTATCGGTGTCTGGATCAGCCTGTGTGCCTACTTCGTGCTCATGATCGCCATTGGCCTCTACGCCATGCGCACGTCCACCGCCACTTCCGAAGACTACATGCTCGGGGGGCGTACTCTGAGTCCGCAGGTCGCCGCCCTCTCGGCCGGCGCCTCCGACATGAGCGGCTGGCTGCTGCTGGGCCTGCCCGGGGCGATGTTCGTCTCCGGCCTCGCCTCGGCGTGGATCGGTATCGGCCTGTTCGTCGGGGCCTTCTTCAACTGGTTGCTGGTGGCACCCAGGCTGCGCGAGCAGACCGTGCACTACGGCAACGCCATCACCATTCCGGCGTTTTTGGCCAACCGCTTCCCGACCCGCGCGCTGTCGCTGCGTACGGTCTCGGCCATCGTCATCGTGGTGTTCTTCTCGGTCTACACCGCCTCGGGCCTGGTGGCCGGCGGCAAGCTGTTCGAGAGCGCCTTCTCCGGCGTCATCGACATCGGCGGGCTGAGCGACTACGCCACCGGGGTGATCCTCACCCTCGGGGTGGTGCTGGTTTATACCGTGGTCGGTGGTTTCCTGGCGGTGAGCATGACCGACTTCGTGCAGGGCTGCATCATGATGCTGGCGTTGGTGATCATGCCCGCCGTGGTGCTCTACGGCGACGGCGGCGGTGGTTTCAGCCAGGCCCAGCAGACGCTCAACCAGGTCGATCCCTCGCTGCTCTCCTGGACCGACGGGCTGACCATCGTCGGCTGGCTCTCTGCGGTCACCTGGGGCCTGGGCTACTTCGGCCAGCCCCACATCATCGTGCGCTTCATGGCGATCCGCTCGGTCAAGGATGTACCCACGGCACGTAACATCGGCATGAGCTGGATGCTCATCTCGCTGATCGGTGCGATCTCGGTGGGCATCTTCGGCCGCGCCTATGCGATCCGCAACGGCCTCGACGTGCAGGACCCGGAGACGATCTTCATCATCCTCTCCAACCTGCTGTTCCATCCGTTGATCACCGGCTTCCTCTATGCGGCGCTGCTGGCGGCCATCATGAGCACCATCTCCAGTCAGCTGCTGGTGGCCTCTTCGTCGCTCACCGAGGACTTCTATCGCCTGTTCCTGCGCAAGGAAGCGAGCGAGAAGGAGACCGTTGCCATCGGCCGGCTGAGCGTGGTCGCGGTGGGCGTGGTGGCAGCGATCATCGCCTCCAACCCCGACTCCCAGGTACTGGGTCTGGTCAGCAACGCCTGGGCCGGGTTCGGCGCCGCCTTCGGCCCGCTGATCCTGCTGTCGCTGATGTGGTCGCGGACCAACGGCGCCGGCGCCATCGCCGGCATGGTGGTAGGCGCGCTGACGGTGATCGTGTGGATCGCGCTGGGCTTCAGCAGCTCGTTCCTGGGTGGCCCCGGCGTCTACGAGATCATCCCCGGCTTCATCGCCTCCTTCCTCGCCATCGTGCTGGTGAGCCGCATGACCAGCGACGCCGGCGAGTATCGCCAGATCACGCGCTGAGCGTGCTCGACCGTCAAGATCAAGGGCCCCTGCGGGGGCCCTTTTTCATGCCCGCACCTGCCCCCTGGCCTCGACAGGAAGCGCTCGGTGGCGAAGCGCATCCGGCACTGGCATGCCTGGCCTGCAGCGACTAAGTTTAACTCGCGGCTGCAGGCACCGAGGCGTGCGGGCAGCACCGTTCCAATTCGCTAGAAAACACTGTTTCAAAATTTTACTGGACTTAAAGAACAGCGTTTCCTATCATCCTCATCGTTGTCTCATTGAATGTGAAGGCCGGTAATACGGCTGCATGATGTAAAGAAAGGAGTCCTTGATCATGACCAAGACCAAACTGTTCTCTGCCATGGTTGTTGCCGGCGCTTGCGCATTCGGAACCCAGGCTGCATTCGCCTACGGCGCCGGTGATTTCTTCGCCCGTGCCGGCGTTGCCAAGACCGACGTCGACACCGGCTATGCCGATCGCGACACCGGCGCCTACCTGGGTCTCGGCTACATGTTCCAAGACAAGCTGGGCGTAGAGCTGAGCTCGATGACTGAAACCAAGGTCCACGCCGAAGGCGGCACCTTCAAGCAGGTTCCGGTCAACCTGATGGCTCAGTACTACCCGCTGGGCGGCATGGATTCCCGCGTGCAGCCGTACGCCGGCGTCGGCGTCAACTACACCACGTTCTCCAGCGAGAGCGGCGTGGGTAGCGTCGATGACTCCTGGGGTGCCACGGGTCAACTGGGTGTCGACCTCAACGTGACTCAGAACTTCGGCTTCAACGCCTTCGCACAGTACACCGACGTCAAAGCCGACATCAGCGGCGGCCGCGACATCGACCTCGACCCGGTCACCGTGGGTGCCGGCGCGATGCTGCGCTTCTAAGCGTCACCAGAACGAAAAAAACCGGGCCCCTGGCCCGGTTTTTTTATGCCCACTCGTTTTTCATACACGCTTGTGGTCATACCCACTGGGTGGGCCCTGCTCACAGGCAGCGCGGCGATGCCTGCCGCCCTCACCCCTCGGTGACGAGCCGATCCACCGTCGCCAGCGCGTCCACCACCGCCGTCTTGTGCGGCCCCGAAACATCCTTCAGCCACACCTCCAGTGCCGGGGCTACCTCGCACTTGGCGGGCAGCGGCGCGCGCGCATCGACCAGCGCCTGGAGTCGCGCCACGAATACATAGCGCAGCCACTGGGGCAGCGTCATGCTATCGACGCAAAATGGCTGCTGGCTGTCGAAGGCCTCCGCCGGCGGTGCTGACACCTCCCACAGCTCGGCCTCATCCAGCGCCGTTTCCAGCTGGCGCAACGCCTGCGCCAGCGCATCATGTGAAGTCATTCACGCTCCTTGCTTGCCGGGGTCCGGAGCCGGTCGCCGCCAGCGCCCGGCGCCGCTGCGATAGCGGATTCGCCGTGCACCCTGGCAGCACCGCACCGGTATCGTTGCGCGCCTATTGTGACCCAATCGGGTTGCTCACAGATACCCTGAAAGAGACTGTGGATAAACTCTGAACAGATCGCCCTTGGCGGCTCGCCACGAGATATCGCGAGGCATGCTCAATTTTTGGCCAGCCTCTGTTCACTCCCGGGCAGGCGCGTTACAGTGCGCGCCTCTCTTCACTGGCTAGCGACGATCGATGCAGACGCTGAGCGACTTTTTCGCCCAGAGCGGCGCCGAGGTGGCGCTCGCGAGCCTGGGACGGCGCGTGGCGCCGCTGACCCGCGACACCTTCGAGGCGTTCGAACGCGAGCGCCAGGCCTGGCCACTGCCGTGGAATGCACAGGCGCAGTTCGCCTGCGCCCTGCGCTGGCCGGCGGCGGGTGCCGATCCGGTGGTGTGGTTCCTGGCCCTGCCGCTGGACGAGCAGGGTATGCTCAGCCCGGCATCCCGGGACGCTTTTCTTGAGCGCCTGCTACTGACCCTGGGCGCCAGCGGCGAAGCGCCGGACACGGCGACGCCGGACAACCTGATGCAGGACAATCCGGTGGCGCTGGAACCCGAGCTGCATCAGCGCGCCCTGCTCCACGCCCGGCTGTCGCGCCACTTCGCGCGGCCGCCCTCGCCCCAGCGCGCGCTGGCCGCGCGCTATCTGGCTGGCGATGCCGAGGTGCACTGGCAGCTGCTCGGGCTGCAGGGGTTGGCAGACTGGGTCGTCGCCCCCGACCCTGCAACCTGCGAGGCGCTCGCAGCGCGGCTTGACCAGCTGCCGCGGGAGGTCCTGATCCCGCTGTGCTACCTGATGGAACACGGCGATCTGCCGGCCTCCCTGCACGCGCCGCTGATCGCATGCCTGGAGCACGCCCATGAGGCTCAGGATCTGGAGCGCTACTGCGCCCTGCTGCGCGCCCTGCTGGGTAGTCCCGAAGCCTCGGTGAGCGCCTGGCTGGGGCAGTGGCTCGAACGTGACGAACTGATGGCGGCCGACTGTCTGGTCGCAGTGGCAGCACGCGGCTGGCACCATCTGGAAGATGAAGGGCGGCTGACGCGATTCCTCGATCGCCTGGCGGCGAGCGAGCAGCTTCACTTTCGTCGTGTCGTACGCGATTTGGCATTGATCCCGCGCCTGAGACTGCCAATATTGATGATGTTGCGCCAGGCGCCGCGGGAGTCTGCCCTCGGCCGGCGCGTTGCAGAGTGGAACGTCTGAGCCCATGAAAGCACTGCCCTATCAGGCCAAGGCGGTGATCGGACGACGCGAGATGGTCGCGCTACCCGATCTCGACCTGACCCTTTGCTGTAAGGCGGATACCGGCGCCCGTACCTCGGCGCTGCACGCCGAGGTAATCGAACCATTCGAGGAGCACGGCCACCCCTGGGTGCGCTTCGTCACCCGAACCAGCGGCCACGCCACCCCGGCACACGAGTGCCTGCAGCCGCTGCACGACCGACGCAAGGTCAGAAGCTCCAACGGTCAGGAGGAGTGGCGCTACGTGATTCGTACCCGGCTGGTGCTGGGCAACCTGGATTTCCCCATCGAACTCACCCTGACCGACCGCAGCGATATGCGCCATCCCATGCTGCTGGGACGCCGCGCGATGCGGCGACTGCTGGTCGCCCCCGGTGCCGCTTTTCTGCACGGCGAGCCCTGACTCGCCGGATCGTTCACTCTGGAGCCCTCGCTCATGCACATCGGCATCCTGTCACGCAATCGCAATCTCTATTCGACGCGCCGCCTGATCGAGGCCGCCGAGACGCGGGGCCACACGGTCAGGGTCGTCGATACCCTGCGCTGCTACATGAACATCGCCTCGCACCGCCCCTCGATCCACTACAAGGGGCAGGAGCTGGAAGCATTCGACGCCATCGTGCCGAGGATCGGCGCCTCGGTGACGTTCTACGGCTGTGCGGTGCTGCGTCAGTTCGAGATGATGAGTACTTACGTGCTCAACGACTCGGTGGCGATCACCCGCTCGCGGGACAAGCTGCGCTCGCTGCAGCTGCTGTCGCGCAAGGGGCTGGGCCTGCCGGTGACCGGGTTCGCCCACTCGCCGGACGACATTCCCGACCTGATCACCATGGTCAAGGGCGCGCCGCTGGTGATCAAGCTGCTGGAGGGCACCCAGGGCATCGGCGTGGTGCTGGCCGAAACCAACCAGGCCGCGGAGTCGGTGATCCAGGCCTTCATGGGCATGAAGGCCAATATCATGGTGCAGGAGTACATCAAGGAGGCCAAGGGCGCCGATATCCGTTGCTTCGTGATCGGCGACAAGGTGATCGCGGCGATGAAGCGCCAGGCCGCCGAAGGTGAATTCCGCTCCAATCTGCATCGTGGCGGCACCGCCAGCGTCATCCGCATCACCCCCGAGGAGCGCTCCACGGCGATCCGCGCGGCCAAGGCGATGGGGCTGCGCGTGGCGGGGGTCGACCTGCTGCGCTCCAACCATGGGCCGGTGATCATGGAGGTCAACTCCTCGCCCGGGCTCCAGGGGATCGAGAGCGCCACCGGCAAGGATATCGCCGGGCAGATCATCGAGCATCTGGAGAAGAACGCCGCGACCCCGCGCAAGGCGCCGCCCAAACCCAATGGCTGATCCGTCAATCTCAACAAATAGCCGGAAAACCTAAAAATTTATCTCTTCAGGGGTAGAAAAACAGTGTTTCCGGCCGCACAATTTGTGTCACCTCAGGAGGTGACCGCACATGTTTCTCGACAATCGCCAGGTGGCGATGGACAGCGTCCTGGAGGCGCTGGCCGACAGTCTCGACTATTTTCAGGACAATCTCGATCGCCTGCGCCCGGCGCTGCGCAATGCCCTGAAACCGCATTACGAGGAACGTGGCGCGGCGATGCGCGAGCTGCAGGATCTGGTTCGCGAACACCTCGCCATGCTGCCCCGCGACGCCGACGTCGAGCGCGACGACTATCTGTGGCTATGGAGCCGCATCAAGAGCTTCGTCGGCAACGACAGCGCGGTGCTGCTGGGTGAGCTGCTGGAGCAGGAGCGCGTGCTGATGCAAGCGCTGGGCAACGCCTTCACCCATCCCCTGCCGGATCCGTTGGAGCCGGCCCTGGAGCGCTGCTGGAAGAATTGCCGTGCGCTGATCCGCGAGATCACCAAGCTGCAGCAGCGTCAGCGCTGACCCATGAGCCGCCGCCAGCGGCGGCTCGACCGCCTGCCTTCAACGCCCACACTCGACTGACGCCTTCCTGGCGGCACAGGCCTATCTGCTGACCCCAAGCCGCTCTGGCCAGAGGATGGCACCGGCTCACGGCGATAGCTGGATCGGCTCCAGCGGGCCGAGAAAATAGGGCTCGCGCCCCCACAGGTAGAGATCACCGAAGGTCGCCGCCCGCGCCAGCCACTCGCGCAGCCTGAGTCGCCACTCGCCGGCGATCCCTCCGTCGGGCACCGCACAGCCGGTGGCATCGAGCCCCAGCGCATCGGCGATGAACAGCGCCCGCGGCAGATGCCACGCCTGCGAGATCAGCATCAGGCGCTTGGCGCCGAACACCTCCTTGGCCCTGACCACGCTGTCGAAAGTGCTGAACCCGGCGTAGTCGAGAGTCATGTGGGCATCCTCGACGTTGCGATGGCGCAGCGAGCGCCACATGCTCACCGGTTCGTTGTAGTAGCGAGTACGGTTGTCGCCGGAGAGCAGCAGATGCTGCACGCGATTGAGACGCAGCAGCTCCGCGGCGGTCTCCATGCGTGCCCGATAGTAGGGGTTGGGGCCACCGGCGCGCAGCCACTGGGCGGTGCCGAAGACCAGGCCCACCGGCTGCGGCCGGCACAGCAGCACGTCGTGTTCGATCCGCGACTGGGTCTGGTGCAATACCCACAGATTGATCGCGACGACGCCGAGGACGAGCAGCACGAGCCCGACCAGCAGCGCCTTGAGCAGCCCCTTCAGTAACCGCAGCATAGCGCGCCGCGGTGAGGCAGACAGCGAGGCAACCACCAGCGGTTGCCTCGATGGGGAGAGAGACAGCGTCGGCAATAGCGGGGTAAGCGGCGGGAGTCGGTGTCGATCTGCATCTTGCGTTCGTTTTGCGGTCGTTGCCTTGTCGGAAAGCCGGCACGTCTTCGCGACGCAGCGCCGAACCTCGCACGCTCAGGGTCTACTCGTGGCGCCTGCGCCAAGCCGGCTCAGAACATGCCCAGTTCCAGGCGCGCCTCTTCACTCATCATCTCACGGCTCCACGGGGGATCGAAAACGATTTCCACGTGCACCTTGGAGAACTGCGGCGCACCCAGGATCTTGCGCCGTGCATCCTCGGCGATCACGTCGCCCATGCCGCAGCCCGGGGCGGTCAGCGTCATGCGAATGGTCACCATGCGTTCGCCGCTGAGCAGGCGCTCGATACGGCAGCCGTAGACCAGCCCCAGCTCGACGATATTGACCGGAATCTCGGGATCGAAGCAGGTGCGCAACTGCTCCCACACGAAGGCCTCCATCTCCTCCTCGGAGGCCGCCGGGTCGAGCGTCGGCCGCGGTGTCGGCGTCAGCCCCAGGGCGTCGAGATCCTGGCCCTCGATCAGGTAGAGCCGCCCCTCGTAGGAGACGCTCACCGAACTCCCCTTGGCCTGCATCACCGCCACCACGCTGTCCTCGGGCAGCGTGATGGTCTTGCCGAAGGGAATCGATATGACCTCGACGTCCCGCTGCAGGGGCATCTCCTGCCCCCTGTAGAGTCCGTGCTTCGCGTCCATCGCCATCAGCGCAGCATCCCCAGCACCCGTTGCAACGCCTCGACGAAGGCGTCGACCTCCTCCGGCGTGTTGTAGACCGCCAGCGAGGCGCGGCAGGTCGCCTCGACCCCGAAGTGCTGAAGCAGCGGCTGCGCGCAGTGGTGACCGGTACGGATCGCCACCCCCAGCTGATCGATCAGCAGCCCGATGTCCTGCGCATGCGCACCGTCGACCACGAACGAGATCACGCTCGCCTTGTCCGGCGCGGTGCCGATGATCCGCAGTCCATCGATGCCCTCGAGCTTCTGGGTGGCGTGTGCCAGCAGCCACTGTTCCCACGCCGCCAGACGCTCGATACCCACGCCGTCGATCCAGTCGAGCGCCGCGCCCAGAGCGATCGCCTCGGGTACCGCCGGCGTACCCGCCTCGAAACGATGGGGGATGGCAGCGAACTCGGTGCCACGGTCGAAGGAGACACGCGAGATCATCTCGCCGCCGCCCTGCCACGGCGGCATCGCCTCCAGCAGTGACGCCCGGGCGTAGAGCGCGCCGATGCCCATGGGGCCGTAGACCTTGTGCCCGGAGAAGGCATAGAAGTCGACATCCAGCGCCTGCACGTCGACCCGCTGGTGCGGCAGCGCCTGGGCGCCGTCGACCAGGATCAGGGCACCGTGGGCGTGGGCATCCCGCGCCATCTCGGCCACCGGGTTGACCGTGCCCAAGGCGTTGGAGACATGGTTGACGCAGACCAGCCGGGTGCGCTCGCCGAGCAGATCACGGTAGGCGGCGAGGTCGAGCACCCCGCGCTCGTCCACCGGAATCACCCGCACCACGATGCCCAACGCCTGTGCCAGCAGCTGCCACGGCACGATGTTGGAGTGGTGCTCCATCAGCGACACCAGCACCTCGTCACCCGGCTGGAGGTTGGCCCGCCCCCAGCTGTTGGCGACCAGATTGATCGCTTCGGTGGTACCGCGGGTGAACACGATCTCGCGCGGCTCGAAGGCATTGAGGTGGGTCTGGATCCGCGTCCGCGCGCCTTCGTAGGCAGCGGTGGCCTCATCGGCCAGGGTATGCAGGCCACGGTGGATGTTGGCGTTGTAGCGGCGATAGTAGTCGCTCAGGCTCTCGATCACCGCCGTGGGCGTCTGGCTGGTCGCCGCGTTATCGAGATAGATCAGCGGCTTGCCGTGCACTTCCCGCTCCAGGATCGGAAAGTCTCGGCGCACCGCGGCCAGGTCCAGGGTCAAATCGGTGATCGCGGTCATCAAGCCTCCTGTACCGCCTCGGCGGTCTCGACCAGATCGGCCAGATTGAAGCGTTCCGGCAGGCGCCCCGCCACCGCGCGCTCGACGCGCTCGGCGATCTCGTTCAGCTTGACCTGCTCCATCACCTCGCCGGCGAAGGCCAGCGTCAGCAGACCACGCGCCATCGCCACGTCGATGCCGCGGGTACGCAGCGCATACACCGCTTCCTCGTCGAGCTGACCGGTGGTCGCACCGTGGGAGCACTTGACGTCGTCGGCGTAGATCACCAGCTCCGGCTTGGTATCGATCTCGGCACGATCCGACAGCAGCAGGTTGGCGTTGTTCTGGTACGCCTCGATCTGCTGGGCGTCCTTCTTGACGTAGACCTTGCCGTTGAACACGCCGTGGGAGCGATCGTCGAGGATGCCCTTGTAGCTCTCGTTGGAGAAGGTCCGCGGCGCGTTGTGGTTGACCAGAGTATGGTTGTCGACGTGCTGGCGCCCCTGCAGGAAGAACAGCCCGTAGTAGGCCGCCTCGGCACCCTCGGCGTTGAGATCGGTGACCAGATCGGTACGCACCAGGCTACCGCCCAGATTGAGGTTGAACGAGTTGAAGCGGCTGTCGCGGCTCTGATCGACATGGATGCTGGCCACGTGCAGGTCGCCGAGCGCGGCCTCCTGCAGCTTGTAGTGGTTGACGATGGCACCACGCTCGAGCAGCGCCTCGGTCACCACGTTGGTGAAGTTGGCCGCCCCGGATTCACCGGCATAGTGCTCGATCACCGTCGCCTCGCTGCGCGCGCCGGCCTCGATCAGCACCCGCGGATGACTCATCACCGCTTGCTCGTTGGCGCGCGAGATCAGCACCACATAGATCGGCTTGTCGACCACCGTACCCGGCGCCAGGCGCACCACCGCACCTTCATCGGCAAAGGCGGTATTGAGCGCCGTGAAGGCGGAGAAGTCGACGCCGGCCAGGCGTCCCAGGCTGCCACCCACTTGCTCGTGGTTGGCCTCCAGCGCCTGCGACAGCGGCGTCACGCTGACGCCGGCGGGCAGCGCGTCGAGCGACGACAGCTCGGCGTTGAAGCGGCCGTCGACCAGCACCAGGCGGTGGGCGTCGAGTTCGAGGGCGCAGGCGGCCAGTCGCTCGGCCGAGAACTCGGCGTCCGCGGCCAAGGCGAAGTCACCCTCGGCGATGGCGCGTACGTCGGTATACTTCCACGCCTCGTCGCGCCGAGTCGGGAAACCGACCGCCGCGAAGCGCGCCGCGCCGGCCTGGCGCCGTGCCGCCACCCAGCTCGGATCGTTCTCGCGACGCGCGTTCAGACGCTCGAGAAAGCGTTCCGGTGCACTCATGCGACGGACTCCTCCAGTACCCAGTCGTAACCGCGCGCTTCGAGTTCGAGCGCCAGGCTCTTGTCACCGCTCTTGACGATACGGCCGTCGACCAGCACGTGAACCCGATCCGGCTCGATATGGTTGAGCAGACGCTGGTAGTGGGTCACCAGCAGGATCGCGCGATCGGCGCTGCGCAGCGAGTTGACGCCGTTGGCGACCACCTTCATGGCGTCGATGTCGAGACCCGAGTCGATCTCGTCGAGCATCGCCAGCTTGGGCTGCAGCACCAGCATCTGCAGGATCTCGTTGCGCTTCTTCTCACCGCCGGAGAAGCCTTCGTTGACCGCGCGCTGCAGAAAGCTGGGGTCCATCTGCATCTCGGCGCTCTTCTCGCGCACCAGCTTCATGAACTCCGGCGCCGGGATCTCACCCTCGCCACGCGCTTCACGCGCGGCGTTGAGCGCGGCCTTGAGCAGATAGATGTTCTTCACCCCGGGAATCTCGATCGGGTACTGGAAGCCCAGCAGCAGGCCGGCACGGGCGCGCTCCTCGATCTCCATATCGAGCACGTCCTGGCCTTCGAACAGGATGCTGCCCTGGGTGACTTCGTAGCCATCCTTGCCGGCGATGACCGCGGACAGGGTGGACTTGCCGGCGCCGTTGGGGCCCATGATGGCGTGAACTTCGCCGGGCTGTACCGTCAGGTCGAGACCCTTGAGGATGGCCTTGCCTTCGACCGTGACGTGAAGATCCTTGACTTCGAGCATGAAAAAACCCTTGAAACGATGAGCGCCGCCGCGCGGCCGCTCGATGATGACGATAAACGGCTCGGATGATGCGGTCTCAGCCGACCGACCCCTCGAGGGTCACGTTGAGCAGTGCCTCGGCCTCGACGGCGAACTCCATCGGCAGCTCCTGGAAGACGTCCTTGCAGAAGCCGTTGACGATCATGCTGACGGCGTCCTCTTCGTCGATTCCGCGGGCGCGACAGTAGAACAGCTGATCGTCGGCGATCTTGGAGGTGGTCGCCTCGTGCTCGACGGTGGCGCTGGAGTTGCCGATCTCCTGATACGGGAAGGTGTGCGCACCACACTGGTCACCGATCAGCAGCGAGTCGCACTGGGTATAGTTGCGCGCCCCCTTGGCCCGCGGGCCGATCTTGACCAGACCGCGGTAGGCCTGATCGCTGCGCCCGGCGGCGATGCCCTTGGCCACGATGGTCGAGCGCGTGCCCTCGCCGATATGGATCATCTTGGTACCGGTATCGGCCTGCTGGCGGCCGTTGGTCACCGCCACCGAGTAGAACTCGCCGATGCTCTCCTTGCCGCGCAGCATGCACGAGGGGTACTTCCAGGTGATCGCCGAACCGGTCTCGACCTGGGTCCAACTGATGCGCGAGCGGTCGCCGCGGCAGTCACCGCGCTTGGTGACGAAGTTGTAGATACCGCCCTTGCCGTCTTCATCACCGGGGTACCAGTTCTGTACCGTGGAGTACTTGATGTAGGCCTCTTCCAGCGCCACCAGCTCGACCACCGCCGCGTGCAGCTGGTTCTCGTCGCGCTGAGGCGCGGTGCAGCCCTCGAGATAGGAGACCTGAGCCTTGTTGTCACACACGATCAGGGTGCGCTCGAACTGCCCGGTATTGGCGGCGTTGATGCGGAAGTAGGTGGAGAGCTCCATCGGACAGGTCACGCCCTCGGGGACGTAGACGAAGGAGCCATCGGTGAACACCGCCGAGTTGAGCGCGGCGAAGTAGTTGTCGCTACGTGGCACCACGGTCCCCAGGTACTGGCGCACCAGCTCGGGGTATTCGCGGATCGCTTCCGAGATCGAACAGAAGATCACGCCCGCCTCAGCCAGCTTCTCCTTGAAGGTGGTGGTCACCGACACCGAGTCGAACACCGCATCCACCGCGACGCCGGCCAGGGCGGCTCGCTCGTGCAGCGGAATGCCCAGCTTTTCGTAGGTCTCGAGCAGCTTGGGATCGACCTCGTCCAGGCTCTGCGGCCGATCCTCGGGCTTCTTCGGCGCACTGAAGTAGGAGATCGCCTGGTAGTCGATCGGCGGATACTCCAGATGTGCCCACGACGGTGGCGTCATCTTCAGCCACTGACGGTAGGCCTCCAGGCGCCACTCGAGCATCCACTCGGGCTCGCCCTTCTTCTGGGAAATGAACGCGATCACGCTCTCGTCCAGGCCGGGCGGCACGGTCTCGCTCTCGATGTCGGTCACGAATCCCTGCTTGTATTCGCGACGGACCAACTGCTCCATCTCTTCGCTAGCCATGGTCTCCTCTCCTCTCTTCTCGAGAGTCTTGTCGCGCCAGCCTCTTCTCCGCGATGCGCCCCTTCCGGTCGCGACCACGGGACCCCGGGAGTCGTGCTGACTGTTCTAGCGCCGGCCCTCGGCCACGCTGGGCAGCGTGACGCTCTGGATCGGCATCAGTACGGGTAACTTGATCGGTGCTTCTTGGGCCAGATGGGCCAGGGTGACGCCGTCGAGCAGCGTGCGGATCGCCTGCGACACCCGCTGCCAATTGTCGGCGACACCGCAGGTGCCGATCAGCTCGCACTCACCGTCGACGTGACTGCACTCGGTCATGCCGATCGGCCCTTCGATTGCCGCGATGATATCGCTGGCGGCGATCTCGACGGCCGGCCGCGCCAGCACATAGCCACCGTGGGAGCCGCGCCGCGATATCAACAGCCCCTCTTTCGCCAGCATCTTGAGCGTCTTGCCCACGGTCGGGTGCGGCAGATGCAGACGCTGGGCCAGCTCGGAAGCCGTATGGGCCTCCTCGGGCGCCCGCGCGATCTGCGCCATCATCATCGCGGCGTAGTCCGTCAGCTTGGAAAGTTTCAGCATGCACCGGGCCTGCACTCGACGGCGCCTCGGGAGCGCGCCACCTTAGGTGAAACGGACTGATTCGCGACCCGCATGCCAGCTCGGTAAAGGCATTCAGGCCCGCGGAATCATATAGGACCATTTTAGTCCCCTTTGGAGAGAGTGTGAACCCTCGCCATGGGGCAAACGCCTGCGCTGCCGGGCCCGCCAGCGCAGGTCGATAGCGCTGCCGGCGATCGTCTACGCCACCTGTTTCGTTCCGGCGCCAACCCCCACCGCATGCGGCTTCCCGCCGGGCCGCGACAAGATGGCGGCAGGCCCTGAAGGCTCGGCAGCGGCACGATACCGGGGCGCCGCCCGCGGGCAACAGCCTTTGCCTATCACCCGGATTGAAAGAATTGCCGCCGGGATCGCAACCTGAGTGCCGCGGCCACGGGCAATAACACAGGCAATAAAAAGCCCGCTGCCGAAGGCAGCGGGCCGAAAGGACGGGCCGCGTCGCGACTCAGTCGAAAGGATTGCGCAGCACGATCGTCTCGTTACGGTCCGGACCGGTGGAGATGATATCGATCGGCGTCCCCACCTCCTGTTCCAGGAAGGCGATATAGGCGCGCGCATTGGCCGGCAGCTCGTCGACACGCTTGATGCCCAGGGTCGATTCGTTCCAGCCCGGCAGATCGTGATAGAGCGGCTCGATCACCTCGTAGCCCTCGGAGTCCACCGGATTGTCGATGGTCTCGCCATCCTTGCTGCGGTAGCCGACACAGACGCGAATGTTCTCGAGCCCGTCGAGCACGTCGAGCTTGGTCAGGCAGATACCCGAGACCGAGTTGATCTGCACCGCGTGACGCAGCGCCACCGCATCGAACCAGCCGCAACGGCGGGCACGGCCGGTGGTGGCACCGAACTCGTGGCCCTTCTCGGCCAGGTGACGGCCGAACTCGTCGAACAGCTCGGTCGGGAACGGACCGGAGCCGACACGGGTGGTGTAGGCCTTGGTGATCCCCAGCACGTAGTCGAGATAGAGCGGACCCACACCGGAGCCGGTGGCGGTCCCGCCGGCGGTGGTATTGGAGCTGGTCACGAACGGATAGGTACCGTGGTCGATATCCAGCAGCGAGCCCTGGGCGCCTTCGAACAGGATGTTCTCGCCCGACTTGCGGATGTCATGCACCAGGGTCACCGCATCGCACACCATCGGCCGCAGCTCCTCAGCGAACGCCATGGCCTGATCCAGCACCTCCTGGAAGTCCACCGCCGGCTCGCCGTGGTAACGGGTCAGCACGAAGTTGTGGTAATCGAGCACCTCACCCAGCTTGGAGGCGAAGCGCTCGCGATGCAGCATGTCGCCCAGGCGCAGGCCGCGGCGCGCCACCTTGTCCTCGTAGGCCGGGCCGATGCCGCGACCGGTGGTGCCGATCTTGGCCACGCCGCGGGCCTTCTCGCGGGCCTGATCGAGACGCACATGATAAGGCAGGATCAGCGGACACGCCGGTGACAGGCGCAGGCGTTCGCGCACCGGTACACCCTTGGCTTCGAGCTCCTTGATCTCGTCGATCAGCGCCTCCGGCGACAGCACCACGCCGTTACCGATCACACAGATCTTGTCATCGCGCAGGACCCCGGAAGGGATCAGGTGAAGCACGGTCTTCTGCCCGTCGATCACCAGCGTGTGACCGGCATTGTGCCCGCCCTGGAAGCGCACCACCGCCGAGGCGGACTCGGTCAGCAGGTCGACGACCTTGCCCTTGCCTTCGTCACCCCACTGCGTACCCAATACGACTACGTTCTTGCCCATTGCTCTCGTCTCTCGCTCGACTCGTTGCGACGCGTGCGTCGGAATCCCGTTCGTCTCAGCGCAGCGGCGCGATGCGCCACTCGCCCGCCTCGAACGCCAGTTGGCGGTCGCAGCGGTGAGCGCCCGGACCGGTGTGCTGCCCGGGCAGTGCCTGAATCACGCGCTCTCCCTGAGCGCGCAGGTGGTTGATGGTCTCGGTGAGCGCAGCGCTGTCATCGTCGGGCGCCCAGATGCCATTGACTGGCGGTTCGCGCTCGGCCAGCGTCGCCAGCTGCTTGAGATCCATGGAGAACCCGGTCGCCGGCCGGGCCCGGCCGAAGGCGCGACCGGTGTCATCGTAGCGCCCGCCCTTGGCCAGGGCCTGGCCGTAGCCAGGCACGTAGGCCGCGAAGACCATGCCGGTGTGATACTGATAGCCACGCAGCTCGGCCAGGTCGAAATAGATCGACACCTCGGGATGCTCGGCGGCCACACCACGATGCAGTCGTACCAGCTGCGCCAGCGCCTCGCCCACCGCTGCCGGCGCCTCGGCGAGCGCGTCGCGCGCCGCTTCCAACACCTCGGCGCCACCATGCAGCCGCGGCAGTTCGCCGAGCATGCGCGCCAGGGCCGGATCGTTGACGTGCGCCGCCACCAGCGCATCGACCCGATTGAACGCCTTGCGCTCGATGGCGTCGAACAGCGCCCGCTCCACATCGTCGTCACATGCCGCCGCCTGGGTCAGCGCGCGATAGATGGCGATATGGCTGAGCGCCAGGTGGACCTCGCCGGCGCCCGCCGCCTCGAGGCTGGAGAGCGCCAGGCGCAGCACCTCGATGTCCGCCTCGAGGCCGGCGTGGCCGAACAGTTCGACCCCCACCTGCATCGGGCTGCGTCCACCCTGGTGCTTGTCCGCCTGGGCGCGCAGCACGGTGGTGCAGTAGCACAGCCGCACCGGGCCCTGGCGCTTGAGCGAGTGAGCGTCCATCCGTGCCACCTGCGGGGTGACATCGGCGCTCGCCCCCATCATGCGTCCGGTGAGCTGGTCGGTGAGTTTGAACGTCTGCAGATCGAGATCGGTGCCGGTGCCGGTCAGCAGCGAATCGAGGAACTCGACCGGCGGCGGCATGACCAGGTCATAGCCCCAGCGGTCGTACAGGTCGAGCAGCGTCCGACGCAGCTCCTCCATACGGGTTGCCTGCGGCGGCAGAATCTCGTCCATGCCGTCTGGAAGCAGCCAGCGGTCAGCGATCGTCATGAGCCTGTCCTGCCAAGCGGTAAGTCGTGAGGATCGGGGGCGCCGGCACGCGGCGCCGCCCGACAACGTCATCTGGATGCGGCCATGTCCATACCCCGCACGCTCCTTTCAACCTGCGGTGGCATGAACCTCTCGCACAAAAAAGCCGGGCAAGACCCGGCGTTGAAAATGGTACCACGAAACGCCCGCGGGGAAATCCCGCGGGCGTGGGTTTCTCATGCGCTCACTGCGCGGCCCCCGGGTGCGGGTTCTTCAGGTAACGGAAGAACTGGCTGTTTTCGGGGCTGAGCACCAGCAGATCCTTGCCCTTGCCATCGAAACTGTCGCGGTAGGCCTGCATCGAGCGATAGAAGGCGTAGAAGTCCGGATCCTTCTGGTAGGCGCTGGCGTAGATCTTGGCCGCCTGGGCATCACCCTCACCGCGGGTGGTCTCGGACTCCTGGCGCCCGTTGGCGAGGATCTCCTGACGCTGGCGGTCGGCATCGGCACGTATCGCCTCGGCCTGCTGCGAGCCCTCGGCGCGGTAAGTGCGCGCGGCCTGTTCACGCTCGGAGTTCATGCGCTCGTAGACCGCCTGGGTCACTTCGGTGGGTAGCTCGATGCGCTTCACCCGGATATCCAGGATGTGCACGCCGAGCTCCTTTCGCATGGCCGCATCGAGCTGCTGCACCGGTTCGACCATCAGCTCTTCACGCGCACCCTCGACCGTATCCGGACCCTTGCTCTTGCCGGCCAGATCCTCCTTCTTGCTCTCGGCGGCGATGCGCTCCTGGATGATGTCGGACATCTGGGTCTGACCGAACTTGTTGCGCAGCGCCTCGTCGGTCCGCGGCGCGATCAGGTTCTCAGCGACCTGGATGTTGCCGCGGGTGGCTTCGTAGAACTGCTTCGGATCGGCGATCTTCCACTTGACGAAGGAGTCGACGATCACCGCCTTGGAGTCGGCGGTCAGGTAGCGCGTGGCGCCGGAGTCGACCGTCTGTACGCGCACGTCGAAGATGCGCACGGTATTGAACACCGGTAGCTTGAAGTGCAGCCCGGGACCGATATTGTTCTCGATCACCTCGCCGAAGCGCAGCTTGATGGCGCGCTGGGTCTCGTTGACGACATAGAAACTCGCGCTGGCGAACCACGCCAGCAGCGCCAGGACGATGACGCCGATCAGGGCACGATTGTTAAACATTAACGGCCCTCCCGCAGGCTGGAACTACGCGTGTGCTGCTGCGAGTTGCTGCTGCTGTTCATGTGATCGACCACCTCACGCGAAATCTGTTCGAGTTGCTGCATGCTCATCTTGGTCGAGTCGCTACTACCGTTGCCGCCGGCCTGCATCTGGTTGAGGGGCAGCACGGTGACCGCACTGCTGTCACCGAGATCGACCAACGCCTTGGGCGTCTGGCTCAGCACCTGGCTGATCGTCTCCAGGTAGAGACGCTCCCGGGTGACCTTCGGCGCCTGCTGATACTCGCCCAGCAACGAATTGAAGCGGTTGGCCTGACCGGTGGCATCGGCCACGGCGGCCGCTTTGTAACCCTGTGCCTCTGCGACCAGACGCTGTTTCTGCCCCTTGGCCTCGAGCACCACCGCCTGACTGTAGGCGTTGGCCCGGTTGATCGAGCGCTGGCGCTCTTCCCGCGCGCGGATGACGTCATCGAAGGCGTTCTGGACCTTATCCGGCGGTGCCGTCGACTCGACGTTGACGGTCTGCAGACGCAGGCCGGTGCCGTAGGCTTCCATGTAGGCGCTGAGACGATCGAAGACGCGCTGCCCCAGGCGATCACGCCCGGTGGTCAGGATCTGCTGCAACTTCATGTTGCCGACTTCCTGGCGCAGAGCCGAGTCCATCGCGTTCTGCAGCGTCATCTCCGGCTCTTTGACGTTGACCAGGAAGGCATGGGCATCACTGACCACGTACTGAGTGGAGACGCTGACGCGGACGATGTTCTCGTCGCTGGTGAGCATCGAGTCGGTCTGGTTGGCCGAGCGGATGCTGGTCACGTTGACGTTCTCGACCTGATCCATGATCGGCGGGTTCCAGTGAAGCCCGGGATTGAGGGTGGTGGTGTACTTGCCGAAGCGGAACACCACGCCACGCTCGGACTGGTCGATCAGGTGGAAGCCGGAACCGGCCCACACCACCGCCGCGACGATCACCACCAGCAGCGGCAGCACGAACGGATTGCGCTTGCCGCCACCGCTGTTGTCGCCACCACCGGCGCCGCCGCGCTTGCCGCGGCCGCCGAACAGACGGTTGATCTTGTCCTGAAACTTCTTCAGCGCCTCATCGAGATCCGGCGGCCCCTGATTGTTGCCGCCCCCTCGATTGTTGCCATCGCCATTGTCGCCACCATTCCCGCTCGGGCGGCGGCCCCCCCCGCCGCTCCAAGGGTCCTGCTGGTTGTTGCCACCACCTGGCTCGTTCCAAGCCATACCTAAGTCTCCACTCGATGCGATCAAAGCGTTGCGTCAGGCGTGGGGAGTACGAGCCGCCGAAGCAGTTGGCGTCGGCGCGCTGGGCATGTTCGGCCTGATGTCGAATCGTTGTCGCCCTGTGCAAATCGGGCCCGCGGGCCACGAAGCTCCCCTGCGTAATCGGTTCCCGCGTCAGACCCGTTCCCAGTCGTCGATCGGGGTCTGCTCGTGTACGGGCAAGTAGTTATCGGCGCTTTCGCCCAAGCGGGCCATCATCTGCATAAACTCCCGTCGGGGCAAGCGAATCTCGAGAATCGTCAGACCACCCTCGTCGAACGACTCCTCGCGTACCGCCTGCAGTTCATGCAGTGCTGCCCGTAGTCGACCTTGCTCCGGCGTCAGCGTCAAGCGGATGTCGAGAATGTCCTCCGCCAGCCACTCGCCGATCGCATCGCGCAGCAGCTCAAGCCCCTGGCCGTCACGTGCCGAGAGCCACACCACCTGCGGACGCCCCTGGCCGTCGCGCTCGATGCGCGGCGCGGTGTCCATCAGATCGATCTTGTTCATCACCAGCAGGCGCGGCACCGCTTCGGCATCGATCTCGGCCAGCACGCTGTCGACCTGGGCCACGTTGAGCTCGCGGTCGGGGTCGGCGGCATCGATCACATGCACCAGCAGGCTCGCCTCGGTGGCCTCCTGCAGGGTGGCCTGGAACGCCTCGACCAGCTTGTGCGGCAGGTGACGGATGAAGCCCACGGTATCGGCCAGCACCACCTCGCCCACATCGGGCACGTCGAGACGCCGCAGGGTCGGATCGAGGGTGGCGAAGAGCTGATCGGCAGCGTAGACCTCGGCCGCGGTGATGGCATTGAACAGCGTCGACTTGCCGGCGTTGGTGTAGCCCACCAGCGAGACGCTGGGCACCTCGGCCCGGGCCCGCGCACGGCGGTTCTGATCGCGCTGCTTGCGCACTTTCTCGAGGCGCTTGTGAATCGACTTGATGCGCGCGCGCAGCAGCCGGCGGTCGGTCTCGAGCTGGGTCTCACCCGGACCGCGCAGACCGATACCGCCCTTCTGCCGCTCCAGGTGGGTCCAGCCGCGCACCAGCCGGGTCGACATGTACTCGAGCTGAGCCAGTTCGACCTGCAGTTTGCCTTCGTGGGTCCGCGCGCGCTGCGCGAAGATATCCAGGATCAGCCCCGTGCGATCGAGCACACGGCAGTTGAGGCTGCGCTCGAGGTTGCGCTCCTGGGAGGGAGACAGGGCGTGGTTGAAGATGACCAGTTCGGCGTGGTGGGCTGCGAGGGCATGCTTGACCTCGTCGAGCTTGCCACTGCCGATGAAGGAACGAGGGTCGGGACGACGCCGGCTGCCCTGAATCAGGGTCGCCGGCACCGCACCAGCGGATCGCACCAGTTCCAGGAGTTCACCCGGATCTTCGCGATCCTGCTCGTCCTGAAAGTCCACATGGACCAGAATCGCCGTTTCGCCGGCGTCGGGACGTTCGAAAAACAATCACTACCTCTCGATCAATTGTCGAGCCCGGGCGCTGCATTGGGGTCCTGCGGCGGCAACCGGACGTTACGGGAGGGCACGACCGTGGAGATGGCGTGCTTGTAGACCATCTGACTCACGGTGTTGCGCAGCAGGATGACGAACTGATCGAAGGACTCGATCTGACCCTGCAGCTTGATGCCGTTGACGAGGAAGATGGAAACCGGGATGCGCTCCTTGCGCAGGATGTTCAGGTACGGGTCCTGAAGGGACTGCCCTTTGGACATGTTGCTCTCCCATAATGTGAAAACTCATCGCTTGGCGAGATGAGCCATACTGTTTTTGACTTGCTTTTCTGTTGTCGGCGACGCTGCGCTCGGTTCCGGCATCGTGGCGCGGCAGCGACCGCTGCTCGCCATCGTCGTGACGAAGCCTGCTATTTTACGCTAACTCCCATGGGCACGCACGATTTTCACGACCTGCTCGAGGGCATCGGGCGCGCTGCTGTCGACCCACTCAAGCCCGGGCCAGCGCCGCAACCAGGTCAGCTGACGCTTGGCCAGCTGGCGGGTGGCGGCCACCCCACGGGCCCGCAGGCCGTCGCGATCGTAGACGCCGTCGAGATGCTCCCACGCCTGGCGATAACCGACACTGCGCATGGCGGGCAGATCGAGGTGCAGGTCACCACGTTGTTTCAATGTAGCCACTTCCTCGATGAATCCGCCATCCAGCATCGCCTCGAATCGCGTCGCGATGCGCCGGTGAAGGTCGGCACGATCAGCGGGCGCGAGAGCAATGGACAACAGCCGCCACGGAAAGTTTGCGCGCTGCTGCCGACGCCAGTGCTCACTCAGCGCGATCCCGCTCACCCGCTGCACCTCCAGCGCCCGGATCAGGCGCTGGCGGTTGTGCGGGTGGATCGCCGCCGCGGCCTCGGGGTCGACCGCCGCCAGCTCGGCGTGCAGCGCCGCGTAGCCGTGCGACTCACCGCGCTGGCGCAGCGCCTCGCGCAGCTCAGGGTCCGCCCCTGGCATCTCGGCCACGCCCTCTATCAGACGCTTGGCGTACATCATGGTGCCGCCGACCAGCAGCGGCGTTTTGCCGCAGGCGGAGATCGACGCCATGGCGGCCAGGGCATCCTCACGAAAGTCCGCCGCCGAGTAGCGCTCGGCCGGATCGCGGATATCGATCAGCCGGTGCGGCGCGCGCGCCAGCTCCTCGACACTGGGCTTGGCGGTACCGATATCCATGCCGCGATAGATCATTGCCGAGTCGACGCTGATCAACTCGCAGCCGCAGCGCTCGTGGAGCGCGATCGCGGTATCGGTCTTGCCGGCGGCGGTGGGCCCCAGCAGCAGGATCGCCGTCGGGCGGTCATCTCGGGTCACGTGTGTTCTCTACAAGGGTGTCTCACTGGCCGCGCAAGAACAGCTTGTCCAACTGCGCCATCGACATCTCGGTCCAGGTCGGGCGTCCGTGGTTGCACTGGCCACTGCGCTCGGTGCGCTCCATGTCACGCAGCAGCGCATTCATCTCCGGCAGGGTCAGCGCGCGGTTGGCGCGCACGCTGCCGTGGCAGGCCATGGTACCGAGCAGCTGGTTGATGTGTGTCTCGAAGCGGTCGGAGCGCCCGTAGCGCTCGAGATCGCCGAGCATGTCGCGGATCAGCGGCTCGATATCGGCATCGGCGAGCAGCGCCGGCACCTGACGCACCAGCAGCGTCTCCGGCCCGGCGGCATCGAGCTCGACACCGAGCCGCGAAAACGCCTCGCGCTCGCGCTCGGCGGTCTCCGCCTCGGCCGCGCCGACCGCGATCGAGACCGGTACCAGCAGCGGCTGGGCGTCCAGTGCGCCGGCATGAATCTGCTGTTTCATGCGCTCATAGACGATGCGCTCGTGGGCGGCGTGCATGTCGACGACCACCATGCCGCGCTCGCTCTGGGCCAGGATATAGACCCCGTGCAGCTGCGCCACCGCATAGCCCAGCGGTGGCGCCTGGGTATCGTCGGGGGCGCCCAGCGTGGTGACATCCGGCGCCGGACGCTCGCGACTGGCGACCGCGGCGGCGCTGCCACCGGGCCCCTCTGCGACCGGTGTCGTCTCTACCCCGCTACCATCCGCCGCCTGGCGCGGTGTCAGCAGGGTCGACTCATGATCCGGGTGCAGGGCGTGGTAGCCGGCCATGAACTCGCGGATACGCTGGGCCGGCGGCCGCAGGGCGCCGTCCTGACGGGGGGCGTAACCGCCGCCCGCGCCGCCGCGCTCGTGCTGGCCGGAGAGTGGCATGCGCTGCTGCTGCCACGCCGACGCCGCGGTGTCATCGGCCACCGGGGCCACGCTTTCCGGACTCGGAGTCTGCACCTCCCGGTCGTCTGCACTGCCCGACGCTTGCGCGTCGCCATCGGCCGCGCCCTGATGATTGGGCCGTACCTCGGCCAACGCCCGGTGCAGACTCGAGAACAGAAAGTCGTGGACCAGACGCCCGTCGCGGAAGCGTACCTCGTGCTTGGTCGGGTGGACGTTGACGTCGACCACCCGGGGGTCGAGTTCGAGATAGAGCACGAATACCGGGTGGCGGCCATGGAACAGCACGTCGCGGTAGGCTTGGCGGATGGCGTGGGCGACCAGGCGGTCGCGCACCACGCGCCCATTGACGAAGAAGTACTGCTGATCGGCCTGGGCACGCGAGTGGGTGGGCAGCCCCACCCAGCCCCACAGGCGCAGGCCGGAGGCCTCGATATCGAGATGCAGCGACTCGTCGATGAAGCGCTTGCCCAGCAGCGCGGCGATACGTCGCTCGTGGCCACGCTGATCGTCCACCGCCGCCGGCAGCTGGTGAACCACTTTCTGGTTGTGGCGCAGCAGCCAGGTGATATCGAAGCGCGACAGCGCCAGACGCCGGAAGGCCTCCTCGACATGTCCGAACTCGGTCTTCTCGGTGCGCAGGAACTTGCGCCGCGCCGGGGTATTGAAGAACAGATCGCGCACCAGCACCGAGGTACCCCGGGGATGCGGCGCCGGAGTCACCCTCGGCGCCATCTCGCGCCCCTCGGCGACCACGCGCCAGCCGCCACTGGGGTCATCGGCGGCGTTGGAGATCAGCTCCAGTCGCGACACCGCGCTGATCGAGGCCAGCGCCTCGCCGCGGAAGCCCAGGCTGGCGACATCCTCGAGGTCGTCGAGCGAGGCGATCTTGCTGGTGGCATGGCGCGACAGCGCCAGCGGCAGATCCGTCTCGCCGATGCCGCTGCCGTCGTCGCGCACCCGGATCAGGCGCGTGCCGCCGGACTCCAGCTCGATCTCGATGCGCCGCCCACCGGCATCGATGGCGTTCTCGACGATCTCCTTGACCACCGAGGCGGGGCGCTCGACCACCTCCCCCGCCGCGATCTGGTTGGCCAGGCGTGGGTCGAGCACACGGATACGTGACGCCTCGCTCATCTCTCTGCTCTCCTCGTCGGATATGGCCGGCTCACGGAATCGTCAACACCTGACCCACGCGCAGGATGTCGCTGTCGAGGCCATTGGCCTGCTTCAGCGCCCGCATGCTGATACCGTGCCCCGCCGCCACCTGCGACAGGGTATCGCCGGCGCGCACGCGATACTCGTTGCTGGCACTGCCACGGCCCTGGTCGCGCTGCCACGCCAGCAGGCTGGCAGGCGGCGGATGCTGACGGAAGTGCGCCACGATCCCGGCATAGATCGCCTGGGCGAGCTCGGCCTGATGCCGCGGCGAACGCAGCTCCGCCTCCTCCTTGGGGTTGGAGATGAAGCCGGTCTCCACCAGCAGCGAGGGGATGTCCGGCGACTTCAGCACCACGAAACCGGCCTGCTCCACCTTGGACTTGTGCAACTTGTTGATCCGCCCCAGCTTGTCGAGCACCTGGCCGCCGGTGGCCAGCGAGTCGTTCATGGTCGCGGTCATGGTCAGGTCGAGCAGCACGCCGCGCAGCACCTCGTCCTTGTCGTCGAGGCTGAGATTGCCGTCGACACCACCGATCAGGTCCGACTGGTTCTCGCTCGCCGCCAGCCAGCGCGCCGTCTCGGAGGTCGCCCCGCCCTGGGAGAGCGCATACACCGAGCTGCCCGAGGGCTGCCGGCTGCGCACCGCATCGGCGTGGATCGAGACGAAGAAGTCCGCCTTCTGCTGACGCGCCAGCAGGGTGCGCTGACGCAGGCCGACATAGTAGTCACCGTCGCGGGTCATGAAGGCCTTGAACCCCGGGGTCTGATCGAAGCGCTGCTTCAGCTTGCGCGCGATGCCCAGCACCACATCCTTTTCGCGCGTGCCGTGGGGGCCGGTTGCCCCCGGGTCCTCGCCGCCGTGCCCCGGGTCGACGGCGATGATGATGTCGCGCTTGGGATGCGGCTGCGCCTCCACCGTGGCGGCGACCGCATCGGCCTGCTCCGGCTTGCCTTCGGCCACGGCTTCCTTCTGCGCCCGCTGCGCGGCGATCTCCTGATCGCGGATCATCGCCTCGATCGGATCGATGGGATCGGCCACGGCACTGGCGCCGGGATAGTCGAGATCGACCACCAGACGATCGCTGTACTGCTCGTTGGGCGGCAGGGTGAAGCTCTTGGGCACCACCGCCCGATTGACGTCGAGCACCACGCGAAGCCCGCCGCTCTCGCGCACGCCGGTACGCACCTTGTCGATGGCACTGGCGTCAAGATCGAGCTTGTCGATGTCGACATCGAGCTTGGTGCTGTCGAGATCGATCACCACCCGGCGCGGATTATCCAGGGTGAAGACATTGGCGCGTGCCGGCCCCGAGAGATCGAACACCAGGCGCACATGGTCCGGGGCCGACCACAGGCGCAGGTTGTTGACCGTGGCCGCCTGCGCCGCGGTCGTCAGCACCAGGCAGCAGAGTGCCACCAGCGCCAGCGCCACACTGGCGAACCGGCGCCGCCAGGCTCCGCCGATGAGGCTCTGTCCGGCCCCGGCACGCGGCCCGCGCGCTGCCATGTCCCTGTGTGCCACGTCTGTCAGCATGCATCTTCCTTGTCGCTCAACGCTGCCGGCAGCGAGGCCAGCACGTCACGTCCATGTTGGGTGTGTGCCACCGCGGCGATCCGGCGGCCCGCCTCGGCCAGGCTCAGGTGCAGCTCGAGATCGGGACGCGGCAGCCATCCTGCGCCGCGGCTGGGCCACTCGATCACGCTGAGGACGCTATCGTCCAGCATGTCGCGCGCGCCCATGAACTCGAGCTCTTCGGGATCGCCGAGGCGGTAGAGATCGAAATGGTAGACACGGTAACGGCCCAGATCGTAGGGCTCGACCAGCGTATAGGTGGGGCTCTTGACCGCTCCCGCGTGACCATAAGCGCGCAGAATGCCCCGCGTCAGCGTGGTCTTGCCGGCGCCCAGCTCACCGATCAGATGGATCTGGCCGCGCCCGGCGAGGGCGTGTCCCAAGGTTTCGCCGAAGGCCACCTGGGCGGCTTCGTCTTGCAGTAGGATCGGCATGATTGCACTAGCTTCATCAAAGGTCGGCCTGTATGACAGACCGGCCTCAAGTCAAAAAGCAGCCGCTGCCCCTATAACGGCACCGGCGCGGCCACGACGGATCGGCGGCAGCGTGGCCTTCACGGCTCGCGCTACCGGCCGTCAGGGGTTGGCCAAGCGTCGCGCATAGGATGCCAGATCGCTCGCCAGCAGACCACGCTGACCGCCGTCGGCGGCCGCCGCGTCCGCGGCCAGGGCATGGATCAGCACCCCCAGCCGCGCCGCTCGGGCGGGGTCACCGAGCTGACCCAGCAGGCCGGCGACGATTCCGGTCAGGGCATCGCCCATTCCGCCACTGGCCATTCCCGGGTTGCCGTAGGGGCACAGGTCGAGTCGTTCGCCGTCATAGATCAGCGTACCGGGACCCTTGAGCACCACGCAGCCGCCCCAGCGCTGTTGCAGCGCGATCACCGCACCACGCCGATCACGCTGCACCGCCGCCGTGGTCCAGCCGAGCAGTCGCCCGGCCTCGCCAGGATGCGGCGTCAGCACCCAGTCGTCACGCCGGGTCTCTGCCGCGTGGCTGGCAAGCAGATTGAGACCATCGGCATCGACCACGCAGGGCTTGCCGACGGCCAGTACCTGCTGCAGCGCGGCCTGTCCCCAGGCGCCGGTACCGATACCCGGCCCCACCGCGAGCACATCGGCGGCCGTCACCAGCGAGGCGAGATCGGCGCCACCGCGCACGCCGTGGGCCATGATCTCGGGAAAGCGGGTGAGACTCGCCGCCACGTGGGCGGCATCGGTCGCCAGGCTCACCTTGCCGGCACCGACCCGCGCCACCATTTCGCTGGTCATCAGCGCCGCCCCGCCCATGCCCGGCGCGCCCGCGACCACCAGCACGTGGCCCTGGGTGCCCTTGTGGGCGCTGGGCCGACGCCGCGGCAGGGATGCCGCCAGCTGCTGCGCATCCTGACGCCACCCCACCGGGACCAGATCGGTGAAGGCGCTTGCCTCGACCCCCAGGTCGGCCAGGGTCAGTTCCCCCACATGATCCAGCGCGGCGCCGGTATGCAGGCCGAGCTTGTCGGCAATGAAGGTGAGCGTGAGCGTGGCGTGCACTGCCGCCGCCTCGACGTGGCCGCTGTCGACATCGACCCCGGAGGGGACGTCCAGCGCCATCACCGGCTTGCCGGCGGCGTTGAGCTGCGCGATCGCCGTGGCGACGTCGCCGCGAGGTGCCCCGTGGGCCCCGGTCCCGAGCATCGCATCGACCATGATCTCGCCATCCAGGGTCAGCTCGTCGGCCCAGCCGAGCGCCTCGATCCCGGCTTCCGCGGCGAGCTCGAAGGCCCGCCTTGCATCGCCTTCGAGCCTCTCCGGCGGGGTGAGCGCGATCAGCTCCACGGCAACACCATCGGCGGCGGCCAGCGCCGCCAGCACATAACCGTCACCGCCGTTGTTGCCCCCGCCGCACAGCACGCACAACCGCCGCACTTCGGGCCAACGCGCCCGCAGCAGCGCATAGGCCGCCTCGCCCGCCTGACGCATCAGCCAGAACCCCTCCCCTGCCGCGGCAATCACGCGGCGGTCCATCTCGCGTACCTGGGCCGCGAGGTAGAGCGGCCTCGCCTCGATCTGTGTCTGCATGTCGACTCCTGATGGGGGCCGTGGCCTGCCGTTGATCTCCAATCTGGTGTAGGGTAGCGCACCCGAGCACCGCTCGCGGCCCGAGCCCACCCGAGACGAGCAGGAAGACGCATGAGCGAGCAGCGCCCGTGCTCCGCGCGCACCCCGTCCGCCGAGATCGACCCCGCCGCCCTCGCCACCCAGATCAAGCAGTGGGGGCGCGAACTCGGTTTCCAGGCAGTGGGGATCACCGATACCGATCTCGCCACCCATGAGCGCTATCTGGCGCGCTGGCTAGAGGCCGGACACCACGGCGAGATGGCCTACATGGCCAAGCACGGTACCAAGCGCACCCGACCCGCCGAACTGGTCCCCGGCACCCTGCGGGTGATCAGCGCGCGCATGGACTATCTACCGCCGGAGGTTGAGACCACCCGCGTGCTGGGCCAGCCGCAGCGGGCCTATATCTCGCGCTACGCCCTCGGCCGCGACTATCACAAGCTGATCCGCAAGCGCCTCGACCAGCTGGCGCGGCTGATCGAGGCGGCGGTGGGACCCTTCGGCTATCGCGCCTTCGTCGACTCGGCCCCGGTGATGGAGCGCGCCCTGGCGCAGAAGGCCGGCATTGGCTGGTTCGGCAAGAACGCCATGCTGCTCGACCCCAAGGCCGGCTCGCTGTTCTTCCTCGGCGAGCTCTACACCGATCTGCCGCTACCGGTCGATGCGCCCTTCGAACGCGAGCACTGCGGCTCCTGCTCGAGCTGCCAGACCGCCTGCCCCACCGACGCCATCGTCGAAGACAAGGTGATCGATGCACGGCGCTGCATCTCGTATCTGACCATCGAACTGCATGGCGCCATCCCCGTCGAGTACCGCCGCGCCATGGGCAATCGCGTCTACGGCTGCGACGACTGCCAGCTGTTCTGCCCCTTCACCCGCTTCACCCGTGCCAGCCACGAGCCCGACTTCGCTCCGCGCCACGACCTCGATCGTGCCGAGCTGGTGACGCTGTTCGCCTGGAGCGAGACGGAGTTTCTCAAACGCACAGAAGGCAGTCCGATCCGGCGGATCGGCTACGAACGCTGGCTGCGCAATCTCGCCGTGGGACTGGGCAACGCGCCCTGGAGCGAGCGTGTCGAAAGCGCCCTGCGCGCACGGCTGGCCTACCCCTCGGATCTGGTGCGCGAGCACGTGCGCTGGGCGCTCGAGGAGCAGCGCCACAAGCGTCAGACGCGGATCGCAAGCGCCTAGGTTTTGTACGAAAACTACCTGCACTCGGCAATACGGCGTTAAAAATCGGCTGGATCGCCAGCCCGGTCCGTTTTCGCCGATTTCTGCCTTGGCTACGCGCCCCGGTCTGGCCTTCGCTCGCTGACTTTTCGTACAAACCCTTGTGTCTCTCCGGGCCTGTTGATTAGCTCCGGCGCTGGCTCACTCGGCCAGCTTGAGGAAGGTCTCGCGATAGTGCTTGAGCTCGGCCAGGGATTCGCGGATGTCATCCAGCGCCTGGTGGGTATTGCGCTTGCTGAAACCGCTGGCCACGGCCGGATTCCAGCGCTTGGCCAGCTCCTTGAGCGTCGACACGTCGAGATTGCGGTAGTGGAAGAAGTCGTTGAGCGCCGGCATCTCGCGCTCGAGGAAACGGCGATCCTGATGGATGCTGTTGCCGCACACCGGCGAGGTGCCCGGCGCCACATAGCGGCGAAGGAAGTCAAGGGTAAGCTGCTCTGCCTCGGTGGTGTCGATCTCGCTGCGCTTCACCCGCTCGATCAGCCCGGAGTCGCCGTGGGTCTTCTGATTCCAGGCATCCATGCCGTCGAGCAGTGCCTCGGGCTGGTGCACGGCGAGTACCGGGCCCTCGGCGATCAGTTCGAGGTCGCCATCGGTGATCAGCGTCGCCACCTCGATGATGCGCTCGCGGTTGGGATCGAGCCCGGTCATCTCGAGATCGATCCAGACCAGCAGATCGCTACGGGGGGAGGCTTCGGGGGTCGCCGACATGACTATCTCCAGTGGGGTACCGCCCTGGTGCCGACCGAGATGGGCGGACACGACGGATAGGGATGGCTACAATGCCGACCATTGTAAGCCCGCGCCGCCCGAGCGGCCATGACCCAAGGACCGACGCCACCGATGAGCCGACGCAAACTGACCCGCCAGCAACGCTGGCGCGTAGAGAAGGTCCAGGCCGAACGCGCCGCCCGCGTCGATCGCCGCGCGGCGCGCGATGAGCGCGCCCTCGAGGGCGGCGAATACGGCCCCGAACGCCCGGGCCGCGTGGCTGCCCACTTCGGCCGTACCCTGGAGGTCGAGGCAGTTGAAGGCGAGCAGACCTCGCGTCACCGCTGCCATCTGCGCGCCAACCTCGAAGGGCTGGTCACCGGTGACCGCGTGATATGGCGCGAGGCCCAGGACGGCAGTGGCGTGGTGGTCGCCCGCGGCGAACGGATCAGCGTGCTCGAGCGCCCCGACGCCCAGGGCCAGCTGCGCCCGGTGGCCGCCAACATCGATCAGATCCTGGTGGTGATCGCCGCCGAGCCCACGCCCTACGCCAACCTGGTCGACCGCTATCTGGTCGCCGCGGAGAGCACCGGCATCGCCCCGGTACTGGTGCTCAACAAGAGCGACCTGCTGCCGCCCAAGGCGGGCCCGGTGCGCGCGCTGCTGGCACGTTATGTCGACCTCGGCTACCCGCTGATCGAAGCCTCGGCCAAGCGCGATCACGGCCTGGCTGCCCTGCACGCCCGTCTCAAGGGACGCACGTCGGTCTTCGTCGGCCAGAGCGGCGTGGGCAAGTCATCGTTGATCGACCGCCTGCTGCCGGACGAGACCCTGCGCATCGGCGCCCTCTCGGAAGAGACCCGCAAGGGCAAGCACACCACCACCACCGCACGCCTCTACCCGCTGCCGGAGGATGGCGAGAGCGGCCGGCCACGCGAAGGCGACCTGATCGACTCGCCGGGCATCCGCGAATTCGGCCTCTGGCACCTCGACGAACGCGAGCTGGCCGAGGGCTTCATCGAGTTCCGCCCGCTGCTCGGCCGCTGCCGCTTCCGGGACTGCCGGCATCGCGAGGAGCCGGGCTGTGCGCTGCTCGGCGCCGTCGAGCGCGGCGAGATCCATCCCGAGCGCTTCGCCAGCTTTCAGCGCATCCGCGACGACATCGCCGCGGCCCGATGATGGGGTTGTCGATGCGTCCTTCGAACCGCTTGTTAACTTAACCAAGCGGGATCGAGCGCAGGCAGTCTGGATCAGCCCTCGAACAGCATCAGAATCGAGAGCAGGAACAGCACCCACATCGCCGGACGCACTTCGCGCGCTTTACCCACGCCGACCTTGACCACCACATAGGTGAGGAAGCCGAACACCACCCCGTGGGTGATCGAGTAGGTGAGCGGAATCAGCATCATCGCCACGAACGCCGGGATGGCATCGTCATACTGCTGCCAGTCGATGGTGCGGATCGGCGAGAGCATGAACACCCCGACCATGATCAGCGCTGGCGCAGTGGCGATCGCCGGCACCAGCGCCAGCAGTGGCGACAGGAACAGAAACGGCAGGAACAGCAGGCCGGAGACCACCGCAACCAGCCCCGAGCGACCACCCTGGCTGATACCGGCGGCGGACTCGACGTAGGCGTTGGCAGGGCTGGTACCCAGCGGCGCCGAGATCAGCGCGGAGAAGGCGTCGACCATCATCGAGCGGCGGATATTGCGCGGCTCGCCCTTCTCGTCGAGCAGATTGCCCGCCTGACACACGCCGATAAAGGTCGACATGGCGTCGAAGAAGGTGGTGAACAGGATGACGAAGATGAACGGCCAGTAGGCCACCGCCAGCGCGCCACCGAAGTCGACCTGCCCCAGCGCGCTGAAGTCGGGCCAGGCGAAGATCCCCTGGAAGTTGACCAGCGTCGGGGTGGCGATCGCCTCGGGGAAGTAGGCGCTGCCGTCGCCCCACAGGCGCCCGATCGGTACCGCCGCTAGCGTGGTGAAGACGATGCCCAGGATCAGCGCGCCCTGGATGCGTCGTGCCACCAGCACCGCGGTCACGCCGAGACCGATCAGAAAGGTCACCAGCGCCGGCGTCATCTCACCCAGGCCGACCACGGTGGCCGGGTTGGAGACCAGCAGCCGCGCATTGACCAGCCCGATCACGGTGATGAAGAGCCCGATACCGCAGGCGATGGCATGGCGCAGTGTCGCCGGAATGGCGTCGACCACGTAGCGACGCACGTTGAACAGCGCCAGCACCGCGAACAGCACCCCCGACCAGAACACGCAGCCCAGGGCGGTCTGCCACGGAATGCCCGCCCCCATCACCATGGTGTAGGTGAACAGCGCGTTGATCCCCATCCCCGGTGCCACCAGGATCGGGTTGCGCGCGTAGAGGCCCATCATCACGCTGCCGAAGAAGCTGATCAGCACGGTGGCGGTCAGCGCCCCGGCGAAAGGCACGCCGGCGGCGGAGAGAATCGAAGGGTTGACCACGATGATGTACATCGCCGCCAGGAAGGTGGCCACGCCTGCCAGCACCTCGGTCTTGAAGCTGGTCCCCAGCGAGCGCAGAGAGAAGTATTTGTCGAGCACGCAGCAATCTCCTGGCAGAGTCGATTATTGTTGGCACGCGAACATATCGCGCTTGACAACTTGTATACAAAAAGCAGGGGCTTGGAAAGCCGTGAAGGGCTCGGGCGGGGGCCGAGCGGGGCGCAGTATATCGAATCCACCGCACGGCGCCATCCGCCGACCGCCAGCCGCTATGCCAGATTCCGACGGCTATGCCATGATGAAGGCATCCCGGCGTACCGATCGCCCCTCGACCCAGGCGCCGCTCTGCCAGAGCCAGGCGCCCTCTCAGCCAGGAGCCCCCATGAGCTCGGAACAACCGCAGCTACCGCTGATTCTGGAACCGGATACCCTCGCTGCTCACCTCGACGACCCGCATCTGCTGATCGTCGACGTGCCGCTCAAGGCCGAGAGCTATCGCGACGGCCACGTACCCGGCGCCTGCTTCCTCGATTATCGCCAACTGCTCGCCGGCAGCGGAGAGGTGCCCAATGACGTGCCCTCCCCCACGGCGCTCAGCGAGCTCTTCTCGGCGCTGGGGCTGACCCCGGAAACCCACGTGGTGGCCTACGACGACGAGGGCGGCGGCTGGGCCGGGCGCCTGCTGTGGACCCTGGAGCTGATCGGCCACGCCCGCTACTCCTATCTCAACGGCGGCATTCACGCCTGGCGCGCCGACGGCTATCCGCTGGAGACCACGCCCAACACCCCGACACCCAGCGATTACCAGGCGGAGTATCTCAACCCCAGGGTACAGATTCGCCGCGAGGAGCTGCTCGAACGCCTGGGTTCCCGCGACCTGGCGATCTGGGACGCCCGCTCCGACGCCGAGTATCGCGGCCTCAAGGGGGACAACCGCAAGCTCGGCCACCTGCCGGGGGCGGTCAATTTCGACTGGCTGGAGGTCATGGACAGCCAGCGCGACCTGCGCCTGCGCGACTACGCCGAACTGGTGGCGGAGCTCGAGGCGCGCGGCATCACCCCGGACAAGGAGATCGTCACCCACTGCCAGAGCCATCACCGTAGCGGGCTGACCTGGCTCGCCGCGCGCGCACTGGGCTACGACAAGGTGCGCGCCTATCCGGGGTCGTGGAAGGAGTGGGGTAATCGGGACGATACCCCCGTGGAGCATTAGACACTGTCCGACCGGTACGGCGCCGGTCGTCCTTCGCGCAGCGGCCGGGGGTCATATGCCGCCTCGGCCGCTGCCGCCGTGCGGTCGCCGCCACGGGCTATTGCGCCCGCGCGGTACGGCCGCTACCTTGTGCGCCTTTCCGACTCGAGGGGCAGTCATACCGTGGATCGCCAGGAACTCTTCGCCAACATTCAGTATCCGCTGCCCCAGCACGCGCTCTCGCGCCTGATCGGCAAGCTCGCCGAGAGCCGCGTCGGCTGGATCAAGGATCCCTTCATCCGCCACTTCATCAAGCACTACGGTGTCGACATGAGCCAGGCGCGCGAGCCCGATCCCGGTGCCTACGCCTGCTTCAACGACTTCTTCACCCGCGCACTCAAGCCCGATGCCCGCCCCCTAGGCGAGGGTCTGATCTCGCCCGCCGACGGCACCCTCTCTCGCTTCGGCCGCATCAACCACGGCACGCTGATCCAGGCCAAGGGGCAGAACTACTCGCTCAATGCCCTGCTCGGCGGCGACAGCGCCCGCGCGGCGCCGTTTCGTCAGGGCAGCTTCGCCACCGTCTACCTGTCGCCCAAGGACTATCACCGCGTGCACATGCCGCTCACCGGCACCCTGCGCGAGATGACCTATGTGCCGGGCCGGCTGTTCTCGGTCAACCAGGCGACCGCCAATCACGTTCCGGGGCTATTCGCACGCAACGAGCGTCTGGTCTGCGTGTTCGATACCGAGCGCGGCCCGCTGGCGATGGTGCTGGTCGGGGCGATGATCGTCGCCGCCATCGAGACCGTGTGGGCGGGCCAGATCACGCCGCTCAGCGGACGCGTCCAGACCACGTCTTTCGACACCCCGGTGGTGATCGAGAAAGGCGCAGAGATGGGCCGCTTCAAGCTCGGCTCCACGGTGGTGATGTGCCTCGGGCGCGAGGCCGAATTCCACGACTTCGATCCCACCGGCACCCCGATCCGCATGGGCCAGAGCCTCGGCGCCTGATGCCAAGCGCCTAGCCCAAGACGACGAACGCCGCGGTCGGCCGACCGCGGCGTTCGTCAATGCTATCTGCGCCTTTGTGGCGCCCCCGCCTCCCGCTCGCGTTACCGGCTCAGCTCGTACCTTCGGGCAGATAGGGGCCGAGCACCCGCATCACCACGGTCTCGACGAACTCACGGTCGATCTCGCTGAACGATACCGAGAGCCGATAGTAGATCGCCCCATAGATCAGATCCATGCTCAGCCCGGGATCGATATCGGCAGTCAGCTCGCCACGTACCACGGCGTGCTCGATCGCCTCACGCCCCATCTGCCGGCGCGGGCCGATCCAGCGCTCGACGAAGGCGCGGCTGAGCTCGGGGTCCGACTGGGCCGCCCCCAACAGATGCTGCAGCAGGCGTCCGTAGGGGCCGTTGAGCACCTCGGAGAGCCCGGCCACACTACGTCGGAAGTTGGCCACGATAGGCAGGCTGTCGTCATAGGCGATGGTTGGGCCGATGACGTCGAGGAACGCATCCATGAGGATCGCGCCCGCATTGGGCCAGCGCCGATAGATGGTCGACTTGGCGACCCCGGAAACACTAGCGATACGCTCGATGGTGGCGTAGGGCAACCCACCCTCCAGCGCCAGCTCGAGCGCGGCGCGCGTCACCTTGGCCGAGGCCGCGGCACTGCGCGGTCGCCCGGGGCGAACAGGGGTATCGACTGACGATGTAGAAGTGGACATAGGAAACATCCTTGTCAAAAACAGCTCCTGAGAAATACGATACTATCTGATACGCAGCGACTCGTATCAATTTTCGGTCAGGAATTGTAAAACATTACCATGAATCGGTGTACGCCAACCTTACCGAAGCGGCACTCTACACCAGGTGTCGGCTCTTTCCATCTTTCGCCGCCGTGCGGCCGGAGGCCCCAGTGACACACTACGACAGCGTCATTGTCGGCGCCGGCCCTGCCGGGCTCGCCGCCGCCAGCCGCCTTTCGCATCGCGGGCTGCGCGTGCTGCTGCTCGACCAGGGTCATGCGATCGATCGCCGTGACCGCCACGCCGAGGCCGAGCTGACCCAGGGCCACGGCGGCGCCGGCCTCTACTCCGACGGCAAGTTCTCGTTCTACCCCTCCGCCACCGAGCTGTGGCGGTTACCGTATCGGGCGCCGCTGCGCCAGGCCTACGCCTGGACCCGCGAACTGCTCGCGGCCCACGGCATGACGACCCCGCCGTTTCCCGACCGCGCCGATGTCTATACGCCGTGCCACAACGCCTGGTCGCTCAAGCACTACCCCTCCTACTACCTGCCGCTCGAGCAGCGCGAGGCGATGATCGCCAACCTGGTCGGCGCACTCGATGTCGAGATCGTCAGCGACACCCAGGTGATCAGCCAGCGCTACGACGAGGACGAGGCGCGCCACCACCTCCAACTGCGCGCCGCTGACGGCACGTCGAGCGCGCTCACCGCGACCACTCTGGTGTGGGCCGCAGGGCGCTTCGGACCGCTGGCGCTGGGCGACGGCATCCGCACGCGCTTCCGTCGGCTGGAAGTGGGCTTCCGAATCGAGCAGCCCAGCGAGCACGCCTTCTTCCAGGACTTCGCCGATCTCGATCCCAAGCTGACCCTGCACGCCGCCGACAAGACGACCGAGTGGCGCACCTTCTGCGCCTGTCGCCACGGGCGCACCGTGCTGACGCAGACCCAGGGGCTGTGGACGGTCTCAGGACACTCGGACGGCCCGCCCACCGAGCGCTCCAACGTCGGCTTCAACACGCGGATTCTCGACGAGTCGCTGGCACGCGAGACCATCGCCGCGCTGACCCGCACGCTGGGCCGCGCGGACACGCATTTCGACCTCCCGCTCAGCGCCTGGCTCGCCGACGACCACGACGCCACGGCGGCCATGGAGCGGGTCTATGGGGCGCCGCTGGCACAGGCGATGCAGCGCGGGCTGCGTCAGCTGGTCGACAACTTCCCCCAGCTCGAGGCGGAGAGCACGCGCCTGATCGGCCCCACCCTGGAAGGTGTCGGCTGGTATCCGGAGGTCGATGAGAGCCTGCGTCTCGGCGACCGCCCCACCTGGGTGGTGGGCGACGCCTGCGGGCTGTTCCGCGGCATCGTCGCGGCCTTCGTCAGCGGCCACTACGCCGCCAGCGCCGTGGCCGAGGCGCTGACCCAGCCAGCCCGACTCCAGGAGCGCGCCTGATGCCAGCCCCCCAGTCACGCGTGGGCGTCGGCCTGATACTCACCCGCGGTGATGGCAAGCTCCTGCTGGGCTACCGCGTCAAGGCGGGGGAAACGCCCTGCTGGTGCATGCCCGGCGGCCATGTCGAACCGAACGAGACCTTCGCTGACGCGGCACGGCGGGAGCTGCACGAGGAGACCGGCATCCTCACCGACGCGACGATCGAGATCGGCGCCTTCCTGCATCAGCTGAACCCCGAGTGCACGGCCATCACCGTCGCTGCACGGCTCCAGCTGGCAGATCCGCCCACCCCAAGGGTCACCGAACCCGAGGTGTTCGCGCAGTGGCGCTGGTTCCCCCAAGATGACCTGCCCCAACCGCTGTTCCCCGCCAGCGCGGCGCTGTTGGCACAGGCCGCGGGCCAGCCACTACCGGATGGCTGGCACGCCTATCCGCTGGCGACTGGCTGACCCGGCTCGCTGCCGACCCTGACGGCAGCGAGCCCACCATCTCGGCCGCACCCGTCCGCCTCACCATCGCACCGCCTGTTGCACCCATCGGGGAGTGCCGCTACCGTATTTCGCCCCCTTGCCCGGTCATCGAGCGCATCGTGGAGCGCCAGCAGCGCATCGCCAGGCCAACCGCTGACGCAGCCTGCGATCCTGCGACCGATCGGCGGGGCTAAGCGTGCCGGCGGACGAGGTGCGCTCACGTGACGGGCGTCTCGCACAGCGCGTCTCGATGCAGGCCAAGCGGCCAGACCTCTGCGCTGGGTGGCGATAACGTCCTTCCTTCTCATTCCGTTCGACCTGCGGGGCTCCGACGATGGCACTAGAGATTTCGCGAAACGTCTCGATTCCCGACAACGAGATCGAACTCATCGCCGTCCGCGCCCAGGGCGCTGGTGGCCAGAACGTCAACAAGGTCTCCTCGGCGATTCATCTGCGCTTCGATATCCGCGCTTCCAGCCTGCACCCCGGGTTCAAGGAGAAACTGCTGGCCCTGAGTGACAAACGCATCACCCGCGACGGCATCGTCGTGATCAAGTCGCAGGAGCACCGCACTCAGGAGCTCAACCGGGAAGCGGCACTCGTCCGGCTGAAACAGCTGATCAAACCCGTGCTCTACGGCGACAAGCCGCGGCAGGCCACCAAGCCGAGCCGCAGCGCCAAACGCAAGCGCGTCGATCAGAAGACGAAACATGGACAGAAGAAACGCCTGCGCGGGCGTATCGACGACTGAGACTCGGTCTGCCTCGCCGCACCGCCTCGGTAGCCTTGCCATCGAAGCCGCCACTGGCGGCGTGGTGGCAACGCAATCGCCGGTCAGCAGCGTGGCGTCGGGAACGCCATGACTTCGGCCAGGGACGCCTTGCCCAGCGCCAGCTGAACCAGGCGGTCGATACCCAGCGCCACGCCGCTGCCCGCGGGCATGCCGTGCACCAGGGCGGCGACGAGCCGGCGGTCGACAGCGACAGCCGATTTGTACAGCGCCGCACGTTGACGATTGTCATCGTCGAACCGAGAGGCCTGCTCCTGGGCATCGGTCAGCTCGTCATAGCCGTTGGCGAGTTCGAGGCCCTGCAGATAGATCTCGAAGCGAGATGCCACCTCGTCGCCCTCCTCGTCGATCCGCTTGCGCGCCAGCGCCGCCTGGCTGGCGGGATAGTCGACCACCACATCGATGCCATCACGCCCCAGCGTCGGCTCGATGACCAGACTCATCAGCAGGTCGAGACAGCCGTCGCGATCACTGTCGGCCATATCGAGCCCGCCGCGCTCGCCCGCCACACGCTGCAGCTCGGCCAGTGGCGTGGTGAAGGGATCGAGCGCCAACGCATCACGAAACAGATCGCGATAGCGCCGCCGCCGTGCCGGACCGACCGCCGGCATCAGCGTGCGGATCAGCGACTCGCACTCGCTGATCAGCGCTGCCAGCGAAAAGCCCGGGCGGTACCACTCGAGCATGGTGAACTCGATATTGTGCCGACGCCCCACTTCATCATCGCGGAAGCTGCGGGCGAGCTGGAAGATCGGGCCGCTGCCCGCCGCCAGCAGGCGCTTCATGTGGAACTCCGGCGAGGTCTGCAGCCATAGCGTCTCGCGCCCGGCGGAGGTGGTCGCGCTGAGCGAGAGCGAATCGAGGTGCGGGTCGGTACTGCCGGCGTGACCGAGGATCGGGGTCTCCACCTCGAGCACGTCGCGGGCGGCGAAGAAAGCACGCACCGCCGCCAGCAGCCGCGCCCGCTGGCGCAGCGTCTCGATCGTCGCCGAAGGTTGCCAGTCATCTGACCGGGGCATCGTCGTCACGTGTGATAGACCTGGCTGCGGCCACCGTCGATCAGGATATCGGTGGCATTGATGAAACGCGCCTCATCGCTGGCGAGGAACAGGGCCGTGTTGGCCACCTCCTCCGCCTCGCCGATACGCTGACACGGCAGCAGCGCAATCTGGCGCTGACGCTCGGCCGCGTCGAGGCCATCCAGCCACGCCTGGGCCGATGGGGTACGAATCAACCCCGGCGAGATCGAGTTGAAGCGCAGCCCGCGGGCGGCGTACTCGATCCCGAGCGCGCGGGTCAGCCCGATCAGGCCATGCTTGGCCACCGGATAGGGAAAGGCACCGGGAATGATCTTGTGGCCATGCACAGAAGCGATATTGACCACGTGGCCATAGCCGTTTGCCAGCATCTCCGGCAGCAGCGCCTGGATCACATGCCAGGCCCCCTCCAGATTGATCGCCAGGCAGCGCCGCCAGCTCGCCTCGTCGGTCGCCAGCGGATCGCTGAACACGTTGACCCCGGCGGCATTGACCACCAGCTGCAGCGCCCCCAGCGCCGCCCCGGCCTCGGCCACAGCGCGGGTGACGCTGTCGGCCTCGGCGACATCGGCCTCGACGCCCACCACCCGGCGGCCGCTCTCCTGCTCGATGCACTCGCGCGCCTGCGCCAGGGCGTACGGGGCGCGGTCGAGCAACGCCAGGTCGGCGCCCTCGGCGGCAAAGCGCCGCGCCGTGGCCAGGCCGATCCCGCTGGCCGCGCCGGTGATCAGGGCGGTTCGCCCTGCCAGTCTGCCCATCCCGATCTCCTCCGGTGGCGCCGCGGCGCTAGACGGCGCGAGCACGCCGGCAATTCGACCCCGCCGGCCGCGGCCGGCGGGAGAACGCAAAAGGCCACGCCGAAGCGTGGCCAACCTGGCTGAGACCCGACCTGCACCCGCGCGACTTCGAAGCCGGCACGACGCCAGCCTCAGGCGCGGGAGACGTACTCGCCGGTGCGGGTATCGATCTTGAGCACTTCACCCTGGTTGATGAACAGCGGCACGCGCACCGTGGCACCAGAGGAGAGCTTGGCCGGCTTGGAGCCACCCTGGGCGGTGTCACCCTTGAGGCCCGGATCGGTCTCGACCACTTCGAGCTCGAGGAAGTTGGGCGGGCTAACGGCGATGGCGTTGTCGTTCCACAGGGTGACGGTGTAGACCGCCTGCTCCTTGAGCCACTTCTCGACGTCGCCGATCGCCTTGCGGTCCACCGCGTACTGTTCGAACGAGCCGTCGGTCTTCATGAAGTGCCACATGTCACCGTCGGTGTAGAGGTACTCCATGTCGAGATCCATGACGTCGGCGCCCTCGAGCGACTCACCCGACTTGAAGGTCCGCTCCCAGACCCGACCGGTGATCAGGTTGCGCAGCTTGACGCGGTTGAACGCCTGTCCCTTGCCGGGTTTGACGAATTCGTTCTCGAGAATGTTACACGGGTCGCCATCCAGCATGACTTTCAGGCCGCCCTTGAATTCGTTGGTAGAATAGTTCGCCATGTTTCCTCACTAATGAACGATCGCGGGGCGTCCGCGACGAGAATTCCGTAACAGCGCTGCCAGGGCGCGTTCTAACTCAGGTGGTCCGCATGATAACCCGAACCCCGATCGCCGTGCATCGTGAAGCCGAACCGCGCGCGCCTGCCGCGTGGCAGCGTCAGCTGCAAGAGGTGATTCGCGACCCGCTGGTGCTGTGCCAGCGCCTCGGCCTCGACCCGGCGCTGCTGCCCGGCGCCAGCGCGGGCCATGCGCTGTTCCCGGTGCGGGTGCCCGAAGCCTACCTGGCGCGTATCCGCCACGCCGATCCTGACGACCCGCTGCTGCGTCAGGTATTACCGCTGGCGGCGGAGCAGGAGGCGGTCGGCGGCTTCGTCGCCGACCCGCTGGTCGAACGCGAACACACCCCGCGACCCGGCCTGATCCACAAATACGCCGGGCGGGTACTGCTGATCGCCAGCCCGACCTGCGCGATCAACTGCCGCTACTGCTTCCGGCGCCACTTCCCCTACGCCGAGCACGCCCCCTCGATGCGCGAGTGGGACGCCAGCCTCGACTATCTGCGCGAGGATGCCTCGATCCGCGAGGTGATCCTCTCCGGCGGCGACCCACTGGCGTCACCGGACCGACGTCTCGCCGAACTGGTCGCCCGGCTGGAGACGATCCCCCACCTCCAGCGCCTGCGTATCCACACTCGTCTGCCGGTGGTGATTCCCGACCGGGTCGATGCCGCCCTGCTCGACTGGCTCGGCGGCACACGCCTGCAGAAGGTGATGGTGCTGCACATCAATCACGCCCAGGAGATCGACACCGCGGTGGTCGACGCCTGCCGGCGCCTGGCGGCGGCAGGCGTCACCCTGCTCAACCAGAGCGTACTGCTGCGTGGCGTCAACGATCAGGTGGATACCCTGGCCGAGCTGTCGGAACGGCTGTTCGCCGCCGGTGTGCTGCCCTACTACCTGCACGTGCTCGACCCGGTCAGCGGCGCGGCCCACTTCGATGTCGACGACGACAGCGCGCGGGCACTGGTGGCATCGCTGCGCCAACGCCTACCGGGCTTTCTGATGCCGCGGCTGGTGCGCGAAATTCCCGGTGAGCAGAGCAAGACCCCGCTATAAGGACGAGGGCGTGTGCCTCGGCGCGGCGCGCCAGTCACGCCAGCCGCGCAGGGTGAGATAGGCCAGCGGCCCGGCCGAGCCGAAGCAGAAGGTGATGACGTAGAACACCAGCAGATAGGCCAGCCCGTGCCCCCGGCGCCGGGCATCGAAGAACATCCACACCGCCAGCATCAGCAGCGCCAGATAGACGTCGAACACCACCAGTGCGGTGGTGGGCCGGCGCATCAGCTCGCTGGCGAAAGCCCCCAGGCTCTGGTCGCTGGTCGCGATGGCATAGACGGTGTAGGCCGAAAAGGCGATCAGTGCCGTCAGCGGCACCCAGAAACGCAGCATCTCTCATCTCCCCGCTTGCGGGCCCGGCGGCCGTTATCGCATCGGCCGCCGCACCACCCTGACTGGTAACGGCGCAAACTCCCGCAGCGCTACCGCTCACGCTCAGGATAGCGGCAGATAGACGTGAACGCTGAGGCCGCTGGTCGCGGGCAGCGAAGTCTCGTCGAGACGAATCTCGCCATCCAGGCGCTCGACCAGCTCCTTGACGATCGACAGCCCCAGCCCCGAGCCGCTGGTCTTCTGCCCCGCCAGACGCACGAAGCGCTCGAACACCCGCTCACGCTCCTGGGGCGGGATACCCGGACCGGTATCGGCGATCTCGATATGCAGCTTCGACGCCTCAGCGGCCATGCGCAGGTGGACCTCACCGCCACTGGGGGTATAGCGCATGGCGTTGTCGAGCAGGTTGCGCAGCAGCACATAGAGGCCATTCTCGTAGCTCTGCACGCTGAGCCCCTCGGGCAACTCCTGGGTCAGGCGGATATCGCGCTGCTCGGCCAGCGGCTGGGTGTCGCGGGCCAGCTCGCTGCCCAGCCGCGCCAACCGCACCGTCTGACGGGTGATCGCCTGGCCGCTCTCCAGCCGCGACAGGGTGAGCAACTGCTCGACCACCCGGGTCATGCGATCGACACCGTTGATGATCGACTGCGCCGCGCGCCGAGCGCTCTCGGTATCGGTCTCGCTGAGCAGGTTCTGGGCATGGACCTTGACCGCCGCCAGCGGCGTACGCAGTTCGTGGGCGGCGTTGGCGGTGAAGCGGCGCTCCTTCTCGAGAGTCTCGGCCAGTCGCGCGAACAGGCCATTGAGCGCATCGACCATGCCGCGAATCTCATCCGGCACCTGGCTTGCGTCCAGCGGCTCGAGGAAGTTGGGCTGGCGCGCGGTGATCTGCCGGCTGACCCGCAGCAGGGGCGAAAAGCCGCGGGCGATGGCGAACGGGATCAGCAGCGCGATCAGCAGCACCCCGATGACCGGCGGCATCAGATTGCGCAGCGCGATCTGCCAGGTCAGCTCATCGCGTACGTCGTCGCGCTGGGCGGCGCTGGCCCACACGCCGCGGGCTTCGTCATGCAGGGTGAAGGTGCGCCAGTCGTGCCCGCCGCTACGCGCATGGGAGTAGCCGGGGCGCCGCTCGAGCGCCGGTAGCGCCCCGGTCGGCTGCATGCCGAACAGCGCCCGTCCCTGCTCGTCCCACACCTGGAACCCCAGCTTCTTCTCGTAGGGGTGGCCGAGGGCGGTCGGCGCGTCGGTGGCGTTGTCCGGCACCAGCGGCGCCCGGAGCTGAAGGTCCTCGGGCACGTCCTCGCCGTTCACCGACCCGGCGCGATAGGCGAAGTAGAGCGCCACCATGGTGCGCGTCGTCTGCGCCAGCTCGGCGTCGAACAGCTCGTCGATCTGATCGCGGGTGTCGTAGTAGCTCCACAGCGCCGCCACCGCGGTGATCGAGGTCACCGAGATCAGCAGCACACGCCGCAGATGGCGTCTGATCGAAATCAACCCGCTTCTCCCATGCGATAGCCGACATGGCGCACGGTGGCGACGACGCGGCTGCCGAACTTGCGCCGCAGATGATGGACATGCACTTCGATGACGTTGCTTTCGACCTCGGCATCCCAGCCGTAGAGCACCTCCACCAGCTGGTCGCGGGAAAACACTTGGCCCGGGTGGGTCATCAGATAGGCCAGCAGATCGTGCTCCCGCCGTCCGAGGGGGATCAGCTCTCCTCCCAGACGCACCTCGTGGGCGGCCGGATCGAGACTGAGCAGACCATGGGTCACCTGCGGCGAGGCGCGCCCCGCGCTACGCCGGATCAGCGCACGCAGGCGCGCCAGCAGCTCGCCATTGTCGAACGGTTTGACCAGATAGTCGTCGCAGCCGCCGTCGAGCCCGCGGATCCGATCCTCGACCCCGTCCCGGGCGGTGAGCATCAGCACCGGTATCTGGCACTGCGCCTCGCGCAGCCGCTTGAGCACCTCGAAGCCGTCGATATCGGGCAGGCCGACATCGAGGATCAGGGCATCGAAGGTCGAGTGCGTCAGCGCCTCGCACACACCGTCACCTTCACTCAGCCACTCCGGCGTGATGTTCTCACGCCGCAGCACCTCGACCACTCCCTCGCCGAGCAGGGGGTCGTCCTCCACCAGCATTACCCGCATAGCTCTCTCTCTCGTCTTGCCACGGCTCGCCTCGAGCCGGCATCTCGCGTCTGGCACCTCGCCTCCCGGCGGCGCTCGGCGCGGTGTCAGCATGCATCGTTTCAGCATACAACGTCGTCTGCTCGCCTGTCCGGCGCTGTCATCACCGCGTCATCGGCAGCGCGCAGCCTGGCGCCGCGGAGGTGGACCCGCGCATCCCAGGCCCGTTTCTAAGCCTGAGTTAAGGAAACCCTGTCACAGTCGATCTGGACCATGGCCAGGTCCGTCCAACGACCCGCTGCCGAATCAACCCACGCCCAGGGAGACCACGATGCTCGCACTGCCCAAGCTCTCGTTGATCGTCTTCGCGACCGCCCCCGCAGCGCAGATCGCGGCGCTGATCGAGGAGGCGTCGCGCGCACTGGTGCATGCCCGGGCACTGGAGTTTCTGATCCTCGACGGCGGGCGCGATGCACGTCTCGCACAGGCGCTCGGGGACCTGGCGCTCGACGTCGCCCGCGTACGGATTCTGCCATGGAGCGGCGATATCGATACGGCTCTGGGCCAGGCGGCGCGCCAGGCTCAGGGCGACTGGCTCGTGACCCTGGACAGCAGCGGCCGCGCCGACCCCCACGATCTTCCCGACATGCTCTGCGCGGCGCGGCATCAGGGATTGGCGCTGGTGCAGGGGCGAGCGCACCACGCCTCGGGCGCACAGCGCTGGCTGGCACGGCTGGCGACGCCATTCACCGCCGCCCACCAGCCCCCCCAGGGGCTATATGTGATCGAGCGCGAGGCACTGCGCGCCCTGCCGCCGCTGAAGGGCCTGATGCGCTTTCTGCCGATGCTGATCCGCCGCGGTGGCGGCCGCGTGGGCCAGCATCCGATCCTTTGGCGCACGCCGAGTGACGCCGTAGCACCCGCACCACGCCCCTCTCTCGGCGCACTCGGCGAGACCCTGATGCAGTGGCGTCAGGCCCGCCGCTGGCGTCCGCGCCAGGTCTCGCGCCGCCCGGCGTGAACGTCTGGCGTCAGCGCGAGTCCGTGTAAGTCAACTGACCTATAGCCCCTAGCGGTAACGCCGCCCGTGCCACTCGAGCCATCCGCCCGGGCGTTCGCCACGCGGGTCGCGGTGGGTCCAGTGCACCACGCCCCCCTTGGCATTCCAGACATACTCACCACGGAAACGCACCGTATCCTCGCGCGCGAGCCCGTCGAGCCGCGGCGCCAGATCGATGTTGTGGGCGATCAGCAGCGTCTGACCGCTCCTCAGGGCAAGCACGAAACGCTGATGCCGGCTGCCTTTGTCGTCATCGGGCAGCAGGCGCTGCACCTGTCCCTCACCCTCGATCCAGACGCCTTCCCGCTGGGCCTCGAAGGCCGCCTGCGGCGTCATCGCCGGTGCCTGCCAGTGAGCCAGCATCGGCACCACCAGTGCCGCCAACAGCAGTGCAATCACCGCACCGCCGATACCGCGCCTTGTCATTCGGGTCATGGTCTCTTCCCTTGCCAGGGAGACACTGTGACACCGGGCCGGTATGCGATAAAGCCCAGGGCTGGCTCGCCGCTACGCGCGCGCCAGCTCTGCCGGACACAGAACCGGACACAAAAAAAGAGGCCGAACCCAATACCGGGCTCGGCCTACGCTGTGTGCCCGTCCTGGGCTACTTAATCAGAGTACGATATGCCGATAGAGTTCCCGGAATGGGAAAATTAGGCGTTTGCGATTCAGGTATCCGGCTCGTCCAGCGCACCGGGGCCATGCTGCCATAGCCCCACCACACCGCGTGGCGCCTGCGTCTCGTCGAGCGCGCACTGCCAGCACTCCGCTTCCGGCTGCTCGAGAAACAGCCGGAAGACGCGCCGATCGGCCCCCGCCGCCGCCGGCTCGCCCGGGTCCAGGCGATCGATCTCCTCGAGCAGACGCTGCAACCGTTCACGCTGACGCTGGCTGAGCTTGCCGCACTCGATCCGCCGCGGACGCTCCAGCCCCGGCATGGCGGCAAAGCCCCCTTCGCGCACCACCGCCAGCACCGACGCCGGCGCCAGCCGAGGCACGCCGCGCACGCTCACCGCAGGACTCCCACGTCGACCCAGGCCTGGCGCACCGCATCCGCCACCGGGCTGTCAGCGCCGAAACGCTGCTCGGCGCAGCGCACGGTGATCTCGGCGAAGGTGGCAAAATCCGCATCCCGCGCCAGACGCGGGTCACGTAGCGCATCGAACCACACCGGCCCGGCGGCCTCCCAGGCGAAGCCGCCGAGGCGCGTGGCGGCCAGATAGAAGGCGCGATTGGGAATGCCGGAGTTGATATGCACGCCGCCGTTGTCGGAGGCGGTGTTGACAAAGGCGTCCATGTGCCCCGGCTGCGGGTCCTTGCCCAGCACCGGATCGTCGTAGGCACTGCCGGGATGGGCCATGGAGCGCAGCGCCCGACCGTTGACGCGGTCGGTGAGCAGCCCCTCGCCGATCAGCCAATCGGCCTCCTCGGCCGCCTGCTCGAAGTGGTGCTGCTTGACCATGGCGCCGAACACATCGGCCAGGGATTCGTTGAGCGCGCCGGACTGATCGGCATAGATCAGCCCCGCTTCGCGCTCGATCACGCCGTGGGTCAGCTCGTGGGCGACCACGTCGAGGGCCACGGTGAAACGGTTGAACAGCTCACCGTCGCCATCGCCGAAGACCATCTGCGCGCCGTTCCAGAAGGCGTTGTCGTAGTCTTCACCGTAGTGAACGGTACCCAGCAGCGCCATGCCTTGGGCATCGATGGAGTCGCGGGCGAAGACCTCCCAGTAGAAGCGGTAGGTTGCGCCCAGCCAAAGATAGGCTTCGTCGACGGCGAGATCGCCGGTCTCCGGGTCGCCCTCGCTGCGCACCCGCTCTCCCGGCAGGATTTCCTGCTGAGCGGCAGTGTAGATATAGCGCGCGGGCTCGCCGCCACGCTTGCCATCCGCGGGGCGCGCCGCGGCCTGACTGGCGTTGCGCAGACGAAACTGGGCGTCGGCCTTGAGCGTGGCCTGGGCACAGCGCTGCAAGCGCGCGTTGCCGTGGGAGAGAATGCGCTCCAGCACATGGGGCGGCATGAAACCTTGGGATTGACCTGGGCGCGTCGTCGCTGGCATCGGACACCTCCTGTGATGAGACCAAGATCACAGTCAGTGTGGCTCAGGCATGGCGGCGATGCCGTGGCGGACCTGTTGCATTTTGTCACCGCCCCGGGTGGGGCGATGGGCTCAGCTCAGATGCAGGCCGTAACTCGCCTCGGGCAACACACCTTCGAATTTGCCGAGCTGGGCGATGTCTCCGTCATTGAGTATCTGATCGAGGCGCCGCTGGGGGCTCTTGGTATTGAGTACCAGATGCACCTGGGCCGGCCGCCCTTGATCATCGATACGCTGCACCCAGGCCAGCGCACCGCTGGAGAAGCGCGCCAGCGAGCCTACCGGCGCGGTACCGAAGCGGCGCACGTAGCGCTGCGCCCAGGTGGCATCGAACAGCGCCGGATGACCCAGCACATGGCGGTAGCGCTCGAGCAATGGCCAGGCGTCGCGATCCGCGCGGGGCTGTCCCAGCGCATCGATCACGTCGACCACCGCCATCATGCGCCCCAGTGGGCTCAACTGCGCATCCCCCAGCGCCGCCGGATAGCCGCTGCCGTCAAGCCGCTCGTTGGCCTCGCCGACGATGGCCCGGGCAATCTCAGGTGACAGCCAGCGGCAGTGCTCGAGCTGGGTGAGCACTGCCGGTACGTGCTCGGCCAGACGCGCGCGCGCCTCGGCGTCGAGCGGCTCACGGCTGTCGAGGATCGATGCCGGCAGCTGGCACTTGCCCAGATCATGCACCAGTGCGCTGGCCGCCACCGCCTTGATCACATCCTCGGGATAGCCCTGCCAGCGAACCAGATCGGTGGCACGCACCGCGACACCGAGCGAATGCCGCACCAGCGGCGTCTCCTCGTGCAGGTAACCGAGCGCATAGAGCAGCGCGTCCTGCCCCTGACCGCTCAGGGTGACCAGGGTATCGGCGTGGCGCGAGAGCAGCGACGAAGCGATCGCGCCGCCATTCTGCAGTGTCAGGATCTGCGCACTGAGATAGTCGGCGATCTTCTTGAGCCGCCGCGCGGTGGCGTTGCCGACCGCCAACGCAGTTGTCTCCGCTGGCTTCGGGGCCGGACGCTGGCCGTCCGGCCCCCGGAACAGCGGCGAAGGTGAGAGTACCTTGTCGCGGGTCATCACGCTGCGCGCGCCCTCACGCTCGGCCTCCTTGACGCAGTACCACAGCAGACGCTCTTTATCGAGACTGGGATCATCGAACTCGCAGCCGATCAGTGCCTCGCGCCACCCCTCGTCGCTGCGCACATGGCGAATGGAACCGCTGAGGCGCAGCGACTGAAGACTGGGAAAATGCAGTTCGAGCGGCGCGAAGCGCTGACCCGAGGCCAGCGAGACGGCACGCCCCAGCGGCATCGCCAGCAGGCAGCCACCCAGGGAGAGATTGCGCAGCTCCACGGCCACGGGCGTCTCGTGCCCTTCCAGCACGAGACGCGCCTCGACGCCCATCTCCGCGCGGATCGGAGCCCGGAAGGTATTGCGTCGATGCACGGTACTCAGCAGCTCAGGGTAGCTGCAGCGCACACGCAGCCGGTCGCCATCGGTCTCGAGCCACTCGATCACCGCCAGGGTCGAGGTGCGCACCATGGCGCCGTTGACATGCCCGAAGAGGTGGAAGGCATCGCCCCGCTTCAGCTGCTCAGCCAGCGCCGGGACGGCACTGATATCGATGATCAGCGCATGATCGCGCTCGATATCGTCGAGCAGCACCGGCCACGACTCTTCGCCCTGGTCGAACGCCAGATTGACGCTACCCTGAATGCAGAGCGGATCGAGCCACTCCCACTTGGCCTTGGCATTGAGGATGTCGGTCGAAGCGGAGGTGCTCATGCGGGTTCTCGATACCGGCAGCAGATACTGAGATACAATTTACAACACTATATTTCAAAAATCTTCTATTGCCGTTACTAAAATACACCCGAGGTCGCATCGCAGTGACCAGCGCCTCACTGGTGCCAGCAGCTGCGCATGCCGTTCACTCCGGCACCAGCGCCCACTCCGGATACTCCAGCAGATAGAGCAAGCCATCCAGACCCAGGGTCGAAACCGACAGCGCGGCCTCACGGCGCACCAGCGGCTTGGCGTGGAAGGCAACGCCGAGCCCCGCCCGGGCCAGCATCTGGAGATCGTTGGCGCCATCTCCCACGGCCACGGTCTGGGCCAGATCGAGCCCCTCGCGGCTAGCGATCTGCTCGAGTAACTGCGCCTTGCGTGCGGCATCGACGATCGGCTCGGCAACCTCACCGGTCACCTTGCCGTCGCGAATCACCAGCTCGTTGGCATGGATCTCGTCGAATCCCAGGCGCTGCTGCAGATAGCGCGCGAAATAGGTAAAGCCGCCGGAGAGAATGGCGGTGCGGTAACCCAGACGCTTGAGATGGCGCATCAGACGCTCCGCCCCGGGCATCAGCGGTAGCGACTCGGCGATCTCGGCGAGGACCGATTCGTCCAGCCCCTCCAGCTTGCGCATGCGCTCGCGAAAGCTCTGCTGGAAGTCGAGCTCGCCGCGCATCGCCCGTGCGGTGATCGCTGCCACCTCGTCGAACACGCCGTGGCACCGGGCCAGCTCGTCGATCACCTCGGCCTGGATCAGGGTCGAATCCATGTCGAAGCAGACCAGACGGCGGTGCCGCGACCACAGCTCGGCGGGCTGCAGGGTGACGTCGACCGCAAAACGCTCGCTCAACGCCAGCATGCGCTCGCGCAGTGCCTGAAGATCGGCGGACTCGCCGCGCAGCCGCCACTGCAGGCAGGCACCATGGGACAGCGCTTCAGGCGCGGCGTCGAGACTCGGCGGCGCCGAGAGCCGCTTGATACGCTCGATGGTGAGCCCCTCACTGGCGGTCAGGGTGGCCACCTCGGCCACCACCTCGGCGCTGATGCGCGGCCCCAGCACGCTGAGCACCCACCGCGGTGCAGCGGCCTCCTCGGCCCAGCCGAGGGTCATCTCGGGGGTGACCGCCTCGACCCGGCAGTCGAGTCCGCAGATGTCGCCGGCACTCGGCAGCAGCGCGGCCACGTCGACCTCGTCGTCGGTCTCGACCAGCGCCTCCAGGCGGACCTGACCGAAGGCCACATGCTGATCCATGTCCAGCAGCTGCAGCCCTGCCGTCGCCAGCGCGGTGCTCAGGGTAGCGGTCTGCCCCGGGCGTGCCGGGCCGGTGGCTCTTATCACGAAACGTCGTGCCATGTTTTCCCCACGGGGCGCCGTCGACGCCCCTTTCGTCAGTGGCACGGCCGGCAGCGCCGGGCCGTGCGCTTGTCAGTCGGTGTCGTCTTCACAGGGTGACGCGTGGCGGCGCGCTCAGCCCTCGACCTCGAGCCGGTCGACCTTCTGGAAACCGCGCGCCAGCTTGCTGCCGCGGCGCCCACGCTCGCCGGCATAGTAGTCGAGATCGGCCGCCTTGAGCGTCTGCTTGCGTTTGCCGGCATGCACCACCAGCGCCGCGCCCTCCGGCAGCAGCACCAGGTCGCGCACGAACTCCTCGCGATTGGCGGCGCGCTGGCCGGGAATCGCGATCATCTTGTTGCCCTTGCCCTTGGCCATCTCGGGCAGATCGGTGAGCGCGAACACCAGCAGCCGGCCCTCGTTGGAGACCACCGCCACGCGCAGCGTGTCAGCGGCCGGAATCCGCTGCGGCGGCAGCACGTTGCAGCCCTGGGGCACCGAGAGCACCGCCTTGCCGGCCTTGTTCTTGCCGAGCAGATCCTCGAGCTTGACCACGAAGCCGTAGCCGGCGTCGGTGGCGAGCAGGTAGCGCGCCTCGGGCACGTCGAGCATCAACCCGATCATGCTCGCCCCCGCCGGCGGATTGACCCGCCCGGTGATCGGCTCACCCTGCCCGCGCGCCGACGGCAGATTGTGGGCGCTCAGGGTGTAGCTGCGGCCGCTGTCGTCGAGCAGCACCAGCGGCTGGTTGGTCTTGCCGCGGGCGGCGAGATGGAACTTGTCGCCGGCCTTGTAGGAGAGTCCCGCCGGGTCGATGTCATGCCCCCGCGCGGCGCGAATCCAGCCCTTCTCGGAGAGCACCACGGTGACCGGATCGGCGCCGAGCAGCTCGACCTCGGAGAGCGCCTTGGCCTCGCTGCGCTCGACCAGCGGCGAACGGCGTTCGTCGCCATAGGCCTTGGCGGCGTCGCGCAGCTCCTTCTCGATCAGCTTGGTCATGGCCGCCTCACTGCCCAGCAGCTTCTGCAGCCGCTGGCGTTCGGCCTCGAGCTCGTCCTGCTCGCCACGGATCTTCATCTCCTCGAGCTTGGCCAGGTGGCGCAGGCGCAGTTCGAGGATCGCTTCGGCCTGGCGCTCGCTGAGCCCGAACACCGCCATCAGTGCCGGCTTGGGCTCGTCCTCCTCGCGGATGATGCGGATCACCTCGTCGATGTTGAGATAGGCCGCCAGCAAGCCTTCGAGGATGTGCAGGCGCTCCTCGACCTTGTCGAGACGGTGCTGACTGCGCCGACGCACCGTCTCGCGGCGGAAGGTGAGCCACTCGCCAAGCATGTCGTTGAGCGGCATCACCCGCGGCCGGCCGTCGAGGGCGATCACGTTGAGATTGACGCGCACGTTCTTCTCGAGATCGGTGGTGGCGAACAGGTGCGCCATCAGCCCCTCGACATCGATGCGGTTGGAACGGGGTTCGATCACCAGCCGGGTCGGCGTCTCGTGGGTCGACTCGTCACGCAGGTCGGCGACCATCGGCAGCTTCTTGGCCTGCATCTGAGCGGCGATCTGCTCGAGCACCTTGGCCCCGCTGACCTGATACGGCAGCGCGGTGATGACGATGTTGCCCTCTTCGCGCAGGTAGCGCCCACGCAGCTTCACCGAGCCGCGGCCGCTCTCGTAGAGCTTGCGCAGGTCCGCGGCCGGCGAAATGATCTCGGCCTCGGTGGGGAAGTCCGGCGCCGGCACATAGGCCATCAGGTCGGCGACGCTGGCGCCGGGATGGCGCAGCAGGTGGCAGGTGGCATCCACCACTTCACGCACGTTGTGCGGCGGGATGTCGGTCGCCATGCCCACAGCGATCCCGGTACCGCCGTTGAGCAGCACGTGGGGCAGACGCGAGGGCAGCACCGACGGCTCGTTCAGGGTGCCGTCGAAGTTGGGGGTCCAGTCCACCGTACCCTGCCCCAGCTCGGCAAGCAGGGTCTCGGAGAAGCGCGACAACCGCGCCTCGGTGTAGCGCATCGCGGCGAACGACTTGGGGTCGTCGGGACTACCCCAGTTGCCCTGGCCGTCGACCAGCGGATAGCGGTAGCTGAACGGCTGCGCCATCAGCACCATCGCTTCGTAGCAGGCGCTGTCGCCGTGGGGGTGGAACTTGCCGAGCACGTCGCCGACGGTACGCGCCGACTTCTTGTACTTGGCGTTGGCGGTCAACGACAGCTCACGCATGGCGTAGACGATGCGCCGCTGCACCGGCTTCATGCCGTCACCGATGTGCGGCAGGGCGCGGTCGAGAATCACGTACATCGAATAGTCGAGGTACGCCTTCTCGGTGTACTCCTTGAGCGAAAGGCGTTCGACGTCGCCCTCCGCCACCTGGATATCCATGGTCATACGCTAAGCCCTTGGTCAGGGTTCAAGAATCATTGTCTGCCCTCTTCGCGGCTTACCCGGCGGCAGGTCTTCGCGGAGGCGCTGTGAACCCCTCCCTGGGCGCTACATTTGCCATCCCTGGCAAATGACCTCCGCTGAGACCTGCCCCCGGCGCCGCGCGCCCTGGCGCTACACTTCGATATCCGCCAGGTTGCCGTAGTCTTCCAGCCAGCTCTTGCGATCGCTCGCCCGCTTGCGCGCCAGCAGCATGTCCATCATCTCCAGCGTACCGTCGTCGAGCTCGCGGGTGAGCTGCACCAGCCGCCGCGTGTCCACCGCCATGGTGGTCTCGCGCAGCTGCAGCGGGCTCATCTCGCCCAGGCCCTTGAAGCGCTGGACATTGGGCGTGCCACGCTTCTTCTCCAGGCGCTTGAGGATCGAGGCCTTCTCGCTCTCGTCGAGGGCGTAGTGGACCTCCTTGCCCAGGTCGATGCGGTAGAGCGGCGGCATGGCGACGAAGACATGGCCGGCATCCACCAGCGCCGGGAAGTGGCGCACGAACAGCGCGCACAGCAGCGTCGCGATGTGCAGGCCGTCGGAGTCGGCGTCAGCGAGGATGCACACCTTGTGGTAGCGCAGCTTGGAGAGGTCGTCGCTGACGGGGTCGAGACCGATCGCCACGGCGATGTCGTGGACCTCCTGGGAGCTGTAGATATCCCCCGACTCCACCTCCCAGGTGTTGAGGATCTTGCCGCGCAGCGGCAGGATCGCCTGGGTCTCGCGATTGCGCGCCTGCTTGGCGCTGCCGCCGGCGGAGTCGCCCTCGACCAGGAACAGCTCGCTGGCCACCGGGTCCTGGCCCGAGCAGTCGGCCAGCTTGCCCGGCAGCGCAGGACCGGAGGTGACCTTCTTGCGCGCCACCTTCTTGGCACTCTTCTGGCGCCGCTGGGCGGCGCTGACCACCAGCTCGGCCAGCGCTTCCGCCTGATCGGTATGGTGGTTGAGCCACAGCGAGAAGGCATCCTTGACCACCCCGGAGACGAAGCCGGCCACGGTACGCGACGACAACCGCTCCTTGGTCTGGCCGGCGAACTGCGGGTCGAGCATCTTCACCGAGAGCACGAACGAGACCCGCTCCCACAGATCCTCGGGGCTCAGCTTGACCCCCCGAGGCAGCAGGTTGCGGTACTCGCAGAACTCCCGCACGGCCTCGAGCAGCCCGCTGCGGAAGCCGTTGACGTGGGTCCCGCCGAGCGGCGTGGGGATCAGGTTGACGTAGGACTCGAGCAGCGGTTCGCCGCCCTCGGGCAGCCACTGGATCGCCCAGTCGACCGCCTGCTCGTCATCCTCGAAATGGCCGGTGAACGGCGCCGCCGGCAGCACCTCGAAGCCATCGGTGGCCTGGGCCAGATAGTCGCGCAGGCCGTCGGCGTACTGCCACACGCTCTCGTTGCCGTCACTCTCCTTGAGCGAGACCTTGAGCCCCGGACAGAGCACCGCCTTGGCCCGCAGCAGATGCTTCAGCCGCGGCAGCGACAGCTTGGGGCTGTCGAAGTAGCTGGCTTCCGGCCAGAACCGCACCACGGTACCGGTGGCGCGCTTGGCGCAGCTGCCGATCACCGCCAGCTCCTCGACCTTCTCGCCCTTCTCGAAGGCGATCCGGTAGCGGCTGCCGTCGCGGCACACCTCGACCTCGAGCCGGGTCGACAGCGCGTTGACCACCGAGACCCCGACCCCGTGCAGGCCGCCGGAGAAGCGGTAGCTCGACTGCGAGAACTTGCCGCCCGCATGCAGCCGGGTCAGGATCAGCTCCACCCCGGAGACCCCATGTTCGGGGTGCAGATCGATCGGCATGCCGCGGCCGTCGTCGGAGACCTCGATGCCGCCGTCGTCGAGCAGCACCACGCGGATATCGTGGGCGTGGCCCGCCAGCGCCTCGTCGACGCTGTTGTCGATCACCTCCTGCACCAGGTGGTTGGGGCGGGAGGTATCGGTGTACATGCCCGGCCGTTTGCGGACCGGATCGAGCCCCGAGAGGACCTCGATGGAGCTGGCACTGTATTGCGTCATGCAGTGTCTCGCCGTATTTGCAGAAACGAAGGGGTGATGCCGCAGCGGTCCCACGGCCTGGACGCCACCGATATCGAAAGCGTGACTATCGGCGGTATCCGTCACCGCGGCGGACATCATACACCACTGTTCAAATCATCAGTACCGGGTTGCGCCAGACGCGGGCATCTCACGTGTCAGCGGCCAGGGTCAGACCACCGGCGGCAGCGTCCAGCCGCCGTGCGCGAACAGCGCCGGCAGATAGCGCGCCAGCTCGCTGAAGCCGTGATCACCACCGGGATGGATCAGCGTTCGGCAGCCGGCGTAGGCGTGTAGCGCATCGCGGCAATCGAGCGTCTCGTCGGCGCTGCCCAGCAGCAACAGATAGCGCTGGGGGTGCACCAGGCGCGACCACTGCAGCGCCAGCAGTTGCTCATGATGGGCAGTGCCGATGGTGAAGGAGTCGCCGGTGTAGGCGTTGACCAGGTGCTGTCCCTGATAATCGGCCACGAAGCGCGCCGGCTGAACCGCAGGATTGATCAGCACCGCCGGCAGGCCGTGGCGCTCGGCCAGGCAGGTGGCGAGAAAGCCCCCCATGGAACTGCCCACCAGCAGCGTGGTACCGGGCAGCTCGTCCAGGCACGCCTCGGCGTGGTCGAGGGCGGCCTGGGGGTAGTGCGGCAGGTCCGGCGTGGCACAGGCCAGCTCGCGCCCGCCCTGCGCCGCCAGCGTCTCGCAGGCAGCAGCCACCAGCTGCGCCTTGGGCGAGGCACCGGCACTGTTGAAGCCGTGCAGGTAGAGCAGCGAATCCACCGGCGTCGAAACACCGGCCGACTCGCTCACCATCACGGCAGAGTGCGCAGGCACCCGCTCACGCCTGCTGCTGGCCGCGCCAGATCGCCTCGATCAGGCCACGGCTGGAGTCGTCGAGGGTCTCGAGCCCGCTCTGGGTGGCGATGATCTCCTCGGTCTCGGTGGCGATCTTCTTGCCCAGCTCCACGCCCCACTGGTCGAAGGAGTCGATGTTCCAGATCACCCCCTGGACGAACACCTTGTGTTCGTAGAGCGCGATCAGCGCCCCCAGCGTGGCCGGGTTGAGGCTGTCGAAGAGCATCGTGGTCGAGGGCTGGTTGCCGCGGTAGCGCTTGTAGCTCGGCGGCGTGCTCTCGGACTTGATCGCATCGTCACCCAGCATCAGCACCCGCGACTGGGCAAAGCAGTTGGCCAGCGCCAGGCGGTGCTGGGCCATCAGATCGTCACGGAAGCGCACGTCCTCGACGTCGTTGTAGCGGTTGATCGGCGCCAGGAAGTCGCACGCCACCGGCTGGGTGCCCTGGTGCAAGAGCTGATAGAAGGCGTGCTGGCCGTTGGGTCCGATCTCGCCCCAGATCACCGGGCAGGTGGAGTAGTCGACCACAGCGTCGTCGTTGGTCACCGACTTGCCGTTGGACTCCATCTCCAGCTGCTGGAAATAGCCCGGCAGATGCTTGAGCCGGCCATCGTAGGGCAGCACGGCGTGCGAGCGGATATCGAGGAAGTTGACGTTCCAGATCCCGATCAGCGCCAGCTGCACCGGCAGGTTCTCGGCCAGCGGCGCGGTGCGGAAGTGCTCGTCCATGGCGTGGGCGCCGGCGAGCAGACGCCGGAAGTTGTCCATGCCGACACGAATGGCGATCGGCAGGCCGATGGCACTCCACAGCGAGTAGCGCCCGCCGACCCAGTCCCAGAACAGAAGCTGGTTGGCCGGATCGATGCCCCACTCGCTCATCTTGTCCGGCTTGGTCGAGACGCCGACGAAGTGGAAGCGCTTGATCAGCTTCTCGTCGCCACCCAGGCGCGAGGCGATCCAGTCCAGCGCGGTGGAAGCGTTGGAGAGCGTATCGATGGTGCCGAAGGACTTCGACGACAGGATGAACAGCGTGGTCTCGGGGTTGAGCCAGCCGAGGAAGTCCGCCAGCTGCGAGCCGTCCATGGTGGAGGCGAAGTGGGTCGCCACCTCGTGGGCGTGATCCGGCTCGAAGTCGGCCAGCGCCGAGGTCACCATCAAGGGGCCGAGGTCGGAGCCGCCGACGCCGAGGTTGACCACGTCGGTGATCGGCTTGCCGGTGGCACCGCGCCACTGCCCCTGCAGCAGCTTACCGACCAGGGTCTCCATCTTGTCGAGGGTCGCGTGCACCTCGCCGACGACATCGACGCCCTCGACCTCCAGCTTGGCCTCCCGCGGCAGCCGCAGCGCGCTGTGCAGCGCCGGGCGATCCTCGGTCTGGTTGACCCGCTCACCGCGGAGCAGGCGCTGGATGGCCTCGGGGACCCGCGCCTCTTCCGCCAGCGCGATCAGCTGATCGCGCACCTCCGGCGTCCAGCGCTGCTTGGACAGATCGAGGTGAATACCCGCCGCTTCGAGGGCAAAGGTCTCGAAACGCGACGGCTGCTGGAACAGGGTCTTGAGGTGGACATCGCGCATGCCACCCTCGAGCTGCTGCTCGAGCGCCTGCCATGCCTGGGTCTCACGGATCGACATCGATTGACTCTCCTTGTATCGGGGAACTGGCGGCGAACGAGCGGCGTCGGGGCACGCTGGCGCGAAGGAAGCCGGCGTGGCCACCCGGTGCATCCCGGTCACGTGCAGCCCGGGCGCGCAAAACGTACACTACGCTTGGCGTGAGCCGTGCCCCGTCGCTCGCTTCACGCGATCCCGATGAAAATGATCTTCCACGATGAAACGGATCTTCCACGTAGTCTTCCGACAATGACTGACGCATCTTACCGTGACGCCATCTTTTCGACACCCCTCGATCGCGTGGCCAGTTTTTCGTTCGACGAGCAGGTCGTGGCGTGTTTTCCCGACATGGTGCGCCGCTCGATTCCCGGCTACGGCCAGATCCTGGGCATGCTCGGCCTGCTCGCCGAGCGTCACCTGCGCCACGGCGCTCACGTCTACGATCTCGGCTGCTCGCTGGGCGCGGTAGGGCTGTCGCTGGCCGGGCGCCTGGCACCGGAGGCGTTCGCGCTGACCGGGGTCGACCTGTCACCGGCGATGCTCGCCCGCGCCCGTGCCACCGCCGAGACCGAGGCCCCACGCCATCAGCTGGCATTCGTCGAGGGCGACATTCGTGAGCTCGACTATCGGGCCAGCGGCATGATCGTGCTCAACTTCACCCTGCAGTTCCTGCCGCCGGCGGATCGCGACGCGGTGATCGCGCGACTCTTCGAGGCGCTCGAACCCGGCGGCATCCTGGTGTTGTCGGAGAAGATCGTCGCCCCCGACGAGCAGGAGAACGCCTGGCTGGTGGAGCGCTACCACGACTTCAAGCGCGCCAACGGTTACAGCGACATGGAGATCAGCCAGAAGCGTACCGCGCTGGAGAACGTGCTGATGCCCGATACCCTGGCGCAGCACCAGGCGCGTTTGCAAGCGGTCGGCTTCGCCCGCGTGACGACCTGGTTCCAGTACCTCAACTTCGCCTCGATGGTCGCCTTCAAGGAGCGCGCGGGCGGCGCCAGCACAGAGACCGCCGACACCAGCGCAGGTGGCGACCCCGCATGAGCCAGCCCTCCGCCCTGCCCGCAGAGAGCCGCGACGCCGCCACCACCCTGGCCGAGGCCGAGCGCCGCCTCTACCTGGCCTTTCTCGACCAGGGGCTGACCCGCTGGCTGGCCGCCCTGCCCGAACAGCTCGCCCGCGGGCTCGACCGCCAGCGCCACGGCGATCTGCCAGCGTGGGAGAAGGCGGTGGCCAAGCTGCCGCCGCTGCCCGCCGCGCGTCGGGTCGATCTCGATGCCGATCAGGTCAGCGTCGAGGTCGACCTCGGCGACGCCAATCGCCGCCGCTGCAACAACCTGCTGCGCATTCTGATGCCGTGGCGCAAGGGGCCCTATCGGCTCGGCGACATCACCATCGACACCGAGTGGCGCTCGGACTGGAAGTGGCAGCGCGTGGCGCCGCACCTCTCGCCGCTGGCCGGGCGCCGGGTGCTCGACGTGGGCGGCGGCAACGGCTACCACGCCTGGCGCATGGCCGGCGCCGGGGCCGCCTTCGTGCTGGTGATCGACCCCTCGCCGCGCTTCTACTACCAGTTCCAGGCAGTGCGTCACTTCGTCGGCGACGCCGACGGCCACCGCACTCACTTCCTGCCGGTGGGCATCGAGGACGTACCGCCGCGCCTCGCCGCCTTCGACACGGTGTTCTCGATGGGCGTGCTCTATCACCGCGCCTCGCCGCTGGAGCATCTCCTGCAGCTCAAGGACGCCCTCGCCCCCGGCGGCGAGCTGGTGCTGGAGACCCTGGTGGTCGAGGGCGACGAACAGACCGTGTTCATGCCCGGCGAGCGCTACGCCAGCATGCCCAACGTCTACTTCCTGCCATCGTCGCGGGCGCTGGCACACTGGCTCGGACGCTGCGGCTTCGAGGCGATCCGCTGCGTCGACGAGACCGTCACCCGTCTCGACGAGCAGCGCGCCACCGAGTGGATGACCTTCCATTCGCTGGCCGATTTTCTCGATCCGCAGGACCGCAGCCGGACGATCGAAGGTTACCCCGCGCCGCGCAGGGCAACGCTGATCGCACGCAAGCCGCAACGCTGACCCTAGGGCCTCGTATAGATACCGGGGGGCACCCAGCCCGCGCGAAGCCCACCACAGAAGCGCTCCCCAAAAGAGGACGCCCGCTGGTCAGCGGGCGTTCTCGGTCATGGCGGCCAGGTGCATTCAGTCAGTCTGGACAGCCATTGGGATCTACCGCCTAGCGCGCTTCGAGCTTGTCCAGGTCGCGCACCGCGCCGCGGTCCGCCGAGGTCGCCAGCATGGCGTAGGCCTTGAGCGCCGCGGAGACCTTGCGCTCGCGCTGGATCGTTGGCTTCCACGCCTGGGCACCGCGATCCTCCATGGCCTGGCGGCGATGCGCCAGCTGCTCGGTGGAGAGCAGCACCTCGATGGTGCGGTTGGGGATGTCGATACGGATGGTGTCGCCGCTCTCGACCAGACCGATCGCGCCACCGGCAGCAGCCTCCGGCGAGACATGGCCGATCGAGAGCCCCGAGGTGCCGCCGGAGAAGCGGCCATCGGTCATCAGCGCGCACGCCTTGCCGAGCCCTTTCGACTTCAGGTAGGAGGTCGGGTAGAGCATCTCCTGCATGCCCGGGCCGCCCTTCGGCCCCTCGTAGGTGATCACCACCACTTCACCCGCCTTCACCTGACCGGCGAGAATGCGCTCGACCGCCTGATCCTGGGACTCGACAACATGGGCCGGCCCCTCGAACACCAGGATGGCATCGTCGACGCCGGCCGTCTTCACCACGCAGCCGTTCTCGGCGATGTTGCCGTAGAGCACGGCCAGGCCGCCCTCGCGCGAGAAGGCGTGCTCCAGGCTGCGGATACAGCCCTCGGCGCGGTCGCCGTCCAGCGACGGCCAGCGCGCCGCCTGAGAGAAGGCCTGCTGGGTCGGCACGCCGCCGGGGCCGGCCTTGTAGAATTCGACCACTTCCGGGGTCGGGTTGCGCATGATGTCCCACTCGTCGAGCGCGATGGCCAGCGAGTCGCCATAGACGGTGGGCACCGACGTATCCAGCACCCCGGCGCGATCCAGCTCACCCAGAATCCCCATGATCCCGCCGGCGCGGTGGCAATCCTCGACATGGTACTTCTGGGTGTTGGGCGCCAGCTTGCACAGCTGCGGCACCTCCCGCGACAGGCGGTCGATGTCGGCCATGGTGAAGTCGACCTCCGCCTCCTGCGCCGCGGCCAGCAGGTGCAGGATGGTGTTGGTCGAACCGCCCATCGCGATGTCCAGCGTCATCGCATTGCGGAAGGCGCGCTTGGAGCCGATGGCACGCGGCAGCAGGTGCGCCTCGTCACCCTCGTAGTAGCGCTTGGCCAGCGAGACGATGCGCTCGCCCGCGGTCTCGAACAGCCGGCGGCGGTCGGCGTGGGTCGCCAACATGGTGCCGTTGCCGGGCAGCGCCAGGCCCAGCGCCTCGGTCAGGCAGTTCATCGAGTTGGCGGTGAACATCCCCGAGCAGCTGCCGCAGGTCGGGCAGGCGCTGCGCTCGATCTCGGCGATCTCGTCGTCGCTGTACTTGTCGTCGGCGGCGGAGATCATGGCGTCGATCAGGTCGAGGCCATGGTCCAGCAGCTTGGTCTTGCCGGCCTCCATCGGCCCGCCGGAGACGAAGATGGTGGGCACGTTGAGGCGCATGGCCGCCATCAGCATGCCGGGGGTGATCTTGTCGCAGTTGGAGATACACACCAGCGCATCGGCGCAGTGGGCATTGACCATGTACTCGACGCTGTCGGCGATGATGTCGCGGCTCGGCAGCGAATAGAGCATGCCGTCGTGGCCCATGGCGATCCCGTCGTCGACCGCGATGGTATTGAACTCCTTGGCCACCCCGCCGGCCTTTTCGATTTCACGCGCCACCAGCTGGCCCATGTCCTTCAGGTGCACATGGCCGGGAACGAACTGGGTAAAGGAGTTGGCGACGGCGATGATCGGCTTGTGGAAGTCGTCGTCCTTCATCCCGGTGGCGCGCCACAGGGCGCGGGCGCCGGCCATGTTGCGGCCCTGGGTGGTGGTTCGCGAGCGATACTCGGGCATGCTGTCCTCATCTGTCTGGGTCGGGGCCGGCCTGGCCGGGCCCGGGTCGTGTCAGGGTCTCAGAGGGTGTTTACAAATTCGGCGAGCGAAGGCAAGACAAGGCAAAATCGGTCGAAAAAGCGGAGTTTACACGGGGTAAATGAGCATTTTGAGGCCGATTTTAACGCCGTATTGCCGAGCGCAGGCATTTTGTAAACACCCTCTCAGCGGCGGGCGTCGAGCACCCGCGCAGGACGACGCGGCGGCAGGGGTGCGCGTCGAAAGGTGTCGTTAAGGACACGGACCACTCTGGATGTTTGCCTGAGTGATGTTACTGCCGGGTTCCACGCTGCAGGTGAGCCAGACGTTGCCCCCGATGACCGATCCGCGGCCGACGGTGATACGGCCGAGAATCGTGGCGCCGGCATAGATCACCACGTCGTCTTCGACGATCGGGTGGCGCGGCAACCCCTTCTCCAGATGCCCCTTCTCGTCGGCCGGGAAGCGCTTGGCGCCGAGGGTCACCATCTGATAGAGGCGCACGCGGTCGCCGATGATCGCGGTCTCGCCGATCACCACGCCGGTGCCGTGATCGATGAAGAAGCCTTCACCGATCTGCGCGCCGGGATGAATGTCGATCCCGGTATCTGAGTGCGCCAGCTCGGCGATGATACGGGCCACCAGGCCGGCGCCGGCGCGATAGAAGTAGTGCGCGATCCGGTGATAGATCACCGCATGGACACCGGGATAGCAGAGCAGTACCTCGTCGACGCTGCGCGCGGCAGGGTCGCCGTAGTAGGCCGCCATGACGTCGCCATCGAGGCGTCGACGCAGCCCCGGCAGGCTGTCGGCGAAGCCCTGCACGATCTGGTTGGCGCGCTCGCTGGGGTCGCTGTCGCGATCACCGTCCAGACGTGCCATGTAGCGCAGTTCCAGAAGCACCTCTTCTTGCAGCGCGTTGAGCGCCCGGTCGAGGGTATGGCCGACGTAGAAGTCCTCGCTCTCCTTGCGCAGGTCCGAAGGCCCCAGACGCATCGGGAAGACCGCGCCACTGAGGACATCCAGGGTATCGCGCAGGCGATGACGCGACGGCAGCTCCCGACAGCCGCGCTCTTTCTCACGACCGTTCTGGGCGCGCCACTGTTCGCGGGTCGCGCGAAGCTGAGTGACGATGCCATCGAGCTGCCAGTTGACGTGTTGCATGAGCGTGTCCTTTGAATCTGCGCACGGGCCGGAGCGATATCATACGACTCGACGCCGCGTTGACCAACCACGGCGAGGGTCGCGCGCCCCGGGGTGACGGCCTCGCCCACCCACGGGACGCAAAAAGGCGGCCCCGCTGCCGGGGCCGCCATCGTGAAAGCGAAGCGTCGCGCGAGCGCGTCTCAGCGCTTGAAAAGCTCCCGCACGTCCTTCGCTTCCCA